>CAMENK010000097.1 GCA_945928335.1 uncultured Bacillota bacterium | reverse complement strand
GGGGGAATTAATATGTTTAAAAATGAATTATATGAAAGAATAAATGGAAGTAAAGAGGAAGTTGAAGAAGCTTTTAAAGAATTAACTTTGACTCAACAAAATAAAGTAATTGAAATATTTGGAATAAATTCTAGTAGAAAGATTTATAAGGGAAATAGCACTGTTATAGAGTTTATTCAAAGAAAAATCGATAAAAAATATAAGAAGAATCTATTTAGTTTATTTCCAGATAAAAATGAAAACGAAATACTAATTGCTTTTAAATCATTAAGTGAAAAAGATAAAAGCGTGTTACTTAAATATTTTGTGCTAGGAAATCAACGAGAGAGAATCACTTCTACAATAGATAATAAAGAGATTAATAAGGCTTTAAGAAAACTTAATAATAGGCTTTTTAATTTAAATAGAAAAAAAATAGATTATAAATCAATTTATCTAACTTATAATACTAGTAAAGAACAAATGAAAATAGTAATGAGTTTATTGGATGAACAAGATAGAAATCTATTATATAAGAAATATGGTGAAACCTTAGAAGATAATACTAATAAATCTGATTTAACTTTAGATGAAAATAAATATATAGGTACAATTTTGTCCAAAAGAATAAAAAGAATAATTTATAAACTAAATAATGGTTATGAAATAATAGAGTTTTTTGATTTATTTAGTGATATACCTAAAGAAACTTTATTAAATCGTTTTAAAACTCTAAGTGATACTCAAAAAAATGAATGGTTTATATTATTTGGCAATAATTTATCTAAAAAGATATTACTAAACAAAAATGAAAAAGAAATAATACTTAATTCAGAAGCTAGAAGAGTATCTATTAGAACTTTGTATGGTAAAGAATTTAAAATGAAAGAAAAATTCACACCATTCTATGATTTATTTTTAGATTTTAAAAGAGAGAATGAAAGTATAAAAGAGTTTGAAACTAGAGTTAACGAAGCTTTTGATAATATAAAAGAAGAATATAAAGAATTGACTTATAAAAAATATGGAAAAGATTTAAGAAATACTGAAAATCATGGACAATTTACTAAAGAGGATTCTAAAAAAATATTTAGGTATGTTTACTATTCAATAAGATATTATTTAACTAAAGAAAAAAAGGATAGAAAAGGCAAAACTATAATGGAAAGACTTAAAAATCATGGTACACATAAAGAAATACTTATTGCATTATGTAATTTAGAAAAAGAAGAATTAGAACTATTAAGAAAGTATTATGGTTTAACTTTAAGTAGAAGACCATTAGAATTTGAAATAAGTAGTAAGGAACAAGATGAAATTAAATATGTACTTGATAAAGTGTGTAGAATTATAATGAAAAATAAATCAATTGAAACTGGATTAACATCTGAAAAATTAAAAAAAATAAGAAGTATAATGTTTACACCAATATTCAAAGAACTATCCAAAACTTATGATAATAAAATATTATATGCTTATTTAATTAGTCTAAAATATCCAGAGTTAAGTGAAGAAATTATATATAAAATTACTACCATAAATTTAAGCGAAGTAAAAGATTATATATATAAGTTAGATAGTTATATTCAAGAAAAATCTTTGCAATTGAAATAGAAAAATTCTATTTCTTTTTTTAATATTATTTGATACAATTTAAGTAGGTGAAAGAAATGTTTAATGAAAATGAAGTAAAGTCTAAAATGGACAAAGTTATTGAGAATTTAGAAAGTAGATTTACTACTGTAAGAGCTGGAAGAGCTAATCCAAATATTTTAAATGGAATTATGGTTGAATATTATGGAGCACCAACACCATTACAAGGAGTTGCAACTATAAGTGTACCTGAAGCTAGACAACTTATGATTAAACCATTTGATAAAAGTTTACTTAAAGAAATAGAAAAAGCTTTATATGCTGCTGAACTTGGAATGGCACCTACTAATAATGGTGAAGTAATATATCTAACTATTCCTGAATTAACTGAAGAAACTAGAAAAAATTATGTTAAACAAGTTAAAGATATGTCTGAAGAAGCTAGAATAGCTTTAAGAAATGTAAGGCAAGATGCTAATAACTGGGTTAAAAGACAAGAATTTTCTGAAGATGAAGAAAAAGGATATTTAGATACTATTCAAAAACTTATAGATAAGTATAATGTAATAGTAGAAGAAAAGTATAAAGAAAAAGAAAAAGAATTATTAAGTATTTAGTTTTAAATAAAAATATGTTATAATTTATGTGTCTTTGAAAGCAAAGTAATTTATATTATAATTTATAGAGAGTTAGTGGTTGGTGTAAACTAATAAATAATATAAATGAAATTTCACTTTTAAAAAAAAAGAATCGTATAACTGCGTTAAGGTTTTAAGTGCATAATACTTTATGAATTAAGGTGGTACCGCTGACTCTAGTCAGTCCTTAAAACATAAAGTTTTTTTATAAGGAGAGATAGAATGAAAGAAAGATTAGAAACATTGCTAATAGAAGCAAAAGAAACAATTGATAAAGCAAGAGAAGAAGTTGAAATGAATCTTATTAAAAGTAAGTATTTTGGAAAACAAAGTGAA
>CAMENK010000096.1 GCA_945928335.1 uncultured Bacillota bacterium | reverse complement strand
CATTTCCTTCATTTTTATATTTTTTGTTAATAACTTTATCTTTATTAAATGTAATTTTGTATAAATATTTTTGATTTGCTAATTGAACGTAATATTTTCCGTTTAATAATCTTATTTCTAAAATTTCTATAGCTTTTTCATTTTCATATTTAGTATATCTTAAGCTTCTTGTATTAACATCTAATTCTATAGTTGTATTATTATTAAAGTAATATATATTATCTTTGTAATAAATATTATTTTCTTCATTATTATTTAAAAGATTATATATTTTTTCGAAAGATTCTTTAGTTAATGAATATTTTGGAGTTTTAACTTTTTTTTCATATAAATTATCAAAATCTATAAACCAATTTAAGTAGTCAGAATCTGACTTTAGTTTAGTAGTTACGTTTTCATTACTTTCTTTTTTTAGTATGTTATTAACTATTAGATATGTGATTGGTATTAATATTATTATTGCTATTATAATAATAATTTTTTTATTTTTAATTAAATTTTTCATTTTATCATTCCTTTCAGCTTATGGAATACTTTCTTAATAATTATAACAAATTTGACATTGTAAGTCTATCTTCTTAAAATCAATTTAGTTTACAAATAAATGTAAACTCTTTAAAGAATACTTGATTTAGGGAAAAACTCGTTTTATAATTATGTTAGAGTTACAAGGAGGATATTATGAAGATAACTAACATTAGTATACGTAAGGTAAATAAAGAAGACTCACGTATGAAAGGTATTGCATCTGTTCTTCTAGATGATGAATTTGCAGTACATGATATTAGAATTATAGAAGGGACTAAAGGGTTGTTTATAGCAATGCCTAGTAGAAAAACTAGCACTGGTGGTTATAGAGATATAGCTCATCCAATTAGCCAAGAAGTTCGTAGTATGTTTGAAAGAGAAATTCTTGATGCTTATGAAAAAGCTGAAGATACACCTTCAAGTATTGATGATGATGAAGAATAGATTCTAGTAATAGAATCTTTTTTTATTTCATATATATTTTTAGGTGATATTTATGGATAGTCATAGAGAAATAGATAATAATTTTAATCATTCATTACAAATAAGTGAAAGAAAAAGTGCGGTTATAACAGGTGTTAAGAAATTAGAAAATTTTGATAGTAAAGAATTTTTTTTAGAAAGCGTTATGGGATTTATTTTAATTAAGGGGGAAGGTTTAGAATTAATTAAATTAGATACTTTTCAGGGAACATTATCTATTAAGGGAAAAATAAATAGTTTTACATATTTGGAGTCTGGAGGAAAGAAATCTAATAAAGAAAGTATGATTTCTAAGTTATTTAAATAATGGATTTAAAAATACAGTTATTATCAATATTATTTTCTTTTGGATTTGGTATATTATCAAGTTATTTATATAATTTTTGTTATAGTTTTATTTATAAAACTTCTTTACTATATAAAATAGTTATTAATTTATTGTTTTGTATAAATTTAGGACTTATCTATTTTCTTTTATTAAAGATTATTAACAATGGAATTGTACATATTTATTTTATATTATCTTTTATTTTAGGGTTTGGATTGTTTGTTAATAAGTATGATTTTATTAGAAATGTTTTTAAAGTAAAAAAATATAAATAATTTAGTCTTATAGACTTTTTATTTTGCTATTTTTTGGTTATAATATAAGAGGAATTAGGAGATAGTTTTATGTGTGGAATAGTTGGATTTATAAGTAATGATAATAATAAAGATTCTATTATAAAAAGGATGGCTGATAGAATAAAACATCGTGGGCCTGATGGTGAAGGATATTTTACAAATAATAATATTGCTTTAGGGCATAAAAGACTTTCTATAATAGATGTTGATAATGGTAAACAACCTATGTTTAGCAGTGATAATAATTTTGTCATAACTTATAATGGAGAAATTTATAATTATAAGGAATTAAGAGAAGAATTAAGTGATTATCAATTTAATACTAATAGTGACACCGAGGTAATACTAAATGGTTATCAAAAATGGAAGTCTGAGTTGCCTAGTCATTTAAGAGGTATGTTTTCTTTTGCTATTTATGATATTAAAAATGATGAGTTGTTTTGTGCAAGAGATTATTTTGGTATTAAGCCTTTTTATTATTATAAAAATGATGATGTGTTTATGTTTGCTTCTGAAATAAAGGCTTTTTTAGAACATCCTAAATTTAAAAAGGAATTTAATGATAAACTTATTTCTAGTTATTTAAGTTTTAGTTTTACTCCAACTAGTGAGACCTTTTTTAAAGGTGTTTATAATTTAAAGCCAGGACATACTTTAATATATAAAGATGGGAATGTAGAGATAAATAGGTATTATAATTTAGAGTTTAATATAAAAGATAATGGATATGAAAATGCTGTTAATAATATAAGTGAAGTTATGAAAGATTCAGTTGCTCATCATTTAATTAGTGATGTTCCTGTGGGTTCTTTTTTATCAAGTGGTGTAGATTCATCATATATTGTTAGTTTAGCTAAACCTGATAATACTTATACTGTTGGTTATGAGAATAAAAGATATGATGAGACTATGTATGCTAAGGATTTAACAAATAAGTTG
>CAMENK010000095.1 GCA_945928335.1 uncultured Bacillota bacterium | reverse complement strand
TGTGAAAAAGTTTTTGAAACAACACTGGTTAGTTATTTTAATTTTAATATTTGCATTATCATGCGTTTTTAATTCTTGTTATAAGTTTAATAAAAATCAAGAAAATATAGAGAAACGACAAGCTCAAAATATTGCTATTTGTACTGCAAATGTTATAGATGAACAATATGTTGAATTTTGTAATAATTATATGCCAGAAATTGAAAAAGAAAAAGGATTAAAAGTTGATTTTTATACTATGATGTCTGATATTTTAGTTTGGAATTTACATTTTTTTAATGGTATTGCCTTTTTAATATTGGTTATTCCAACTTTATTATCTGTTTGTAAAATTCTTAAAAATAAATATATATTAAATGCATCTTATAGGGAATCTTATAAAGGATTTTTAAAAGAATTTTTCGCGATTGCATATCAATATGTTTGGTTATTACCTCTTATAGCTGGAGTTTTAATATTATATTGTATTTTTAGCACTTCTTTAGATCCTTCTTATTCTATATATTTTGGTACTTCAATATGGAATTCAGAGATTATTAGGCATCCAATTTTGTTTGTAATTTTATATATGCTTAACATATTATTATATTCATGTTCATTTATTAACTTGGCTTTGATAGTAGTAAGAAAACAACAAAGTTATATTAAAGGAGTTATATTATCATTTCTAACTTATTTTGGAATTGAAATATTTTTTGAGATAGTTGTAAATGCATTGGTGTTACAAAAGATGTTTAATAGTAACTTAGGTTATACTTTTAATATAATGAATATATTTATGTTTAGTGATACATATGGTTTACCTAGATTGCTAATTTTTACTTTTGCAATTTTTATTGTCAGTATTATAGGTGTATATTTTGCTTATAGAAATAAAGAAAATTTAGTAATTGATTGTGAAAAAAATAATTAAATTAGGAGGTAGTTTAATGAAAATAGAAGTTAAAAATGTTAGTAAGAAATTTAAAAACAATTATGTTTTTAAAAATGTTAATTTAAGTTTTGAAGAAGGTAGAATATATGGTTTAAGTGGTAGAAACGGGTCTGGTAAAAGTGTATTTTTAAAGATTTTTTGTGGATTATATTCTCCTACTGAAGGTACTATTTTATTTGACGGAAAAGATTATAATTCATATAATATGTTTGTTCCAAATTTAAGGGCATTAATAGAAAAACCTAGTTTTTTTCCAAACTTGACTGGATTAGAAAATTTGAAGTTGTTAGCTAAAATACAGAATAAAATAGGTGAGAAAGATATTCTGAAAACTTTAGAAGATGTAAATTTGATAGAAGAAAAAGATAAGAAATACTCAGAATATTCTTTAGGTATGAAACAAAAACTAGGTATTGCACAGGTGCTTATGGAAAATCCTAAAATCTTAATATTCGATGAACCTTTTAATGGTGTAGAAGAGGAAAGTGTTAAAAAGATTTCTAAGATATTAGTTGAAGAAAAAAAGAAAGGTAAAATAATTATAATATCTACACATATTAAAGATGATTTAGAAAAAATATCTGATGTTATATATCATTTTGATAATGGTATAGTGAAATGATAAAAATTAAATTTGTTAATAAGAAAAAAATTATTTTCTCTTTTATGTTTTTTATGTTTGGAATGCTTGTTGCTTTATGTTCTCCTTTAGTAAATGCTACTTTTGAAACTAAATTATTGGATATGATTTCAAATAGATGGTTTATCATAATGAGTTTTCTATCAATTAGTCTATTTATTTCAGATTATTGTGAGTTAAGTAGCAATGTTAATTTGGTTCTTAGAAGTAAAGATTTAAAAACACATATAAAGGGTAATGTCTTATATATAATAAAAATTATAACAATTTATATGTTAATTTCATTATTTTTAATGTGTGTTAGTGCTTATATAGTAAGTGATTTTCAAGTGGATTTTGGAGTGCATTTATTTTATTCAATTCCTATGTGGAGTTATATAATTATTCATTTTTTTAGAATATGGATACTTTATATTGTTTTATCTGTATTAGTCTACTTTATTGATTGGAAATTTGGAAATATTCCTTTTTGTATAATATGTTTTTTATTTTTAGTTTTAATGCTTTTTGGAATAGATTTTTATAATGTTATTATTATTGATAATATTTTTGATGCTCCTATTTTAGTAACTTCATATTTTAAAGTAATAGAGTTTTCTAGTTTAAAATTAGAAATATTTGCTTCATTATTTCAAATTTTAATATATTTATTAATAGATATAATATTATTTAAAAAATTTTTTGTAGAGAATCAGAGGGAAAAGTTAAGATGAAATATCAATTAAACGTTTTTTTACATTTATTAAAAAAGAAATATTTTAAATTATCATTAGTATTTGTTTTATTCTTCTCTTGTATGATTTTAATTACTTACATAAATCCTGTTGAAGTTGACTTAGAAGTTTTTAAACCTTTAGTAGGTGTTATTAGTCTGGAAAATTTTTCATTTGTAGATTATTTATGGTTTATGTTTCAATTATTTTTTACTATTTACTTGTCTTATGTTTTCTTTTCATATGAGGAAAATAATTCAAAAGAGTTTTTAGTTTTAAGAAAAAATTATTTATATTTCATGTTAAGCAAATTAGTATTATTTCTAATATTTATAATTATTTTTAGGTTGTTAATATTTTTTATACCATATTT
>CAMENK010000094.1 GCA_945928335.1 uncultured Bacillota bacterium | reverse complement strand
TACATCGATATAAAAAACTTAATAATTGCCTATGAACCAAGTTCTAAAATTGAAACAGAAGAAGTAAATTTAAAAGATATAAACTATCTTAATAACTTTATTAAAGAATATTTTATGTATGAATTTGAAGAAGAAGTGCCTTTTCTTTATGGTGGTTCAGTTACATCTGAAAATATAAATGAAATATTAAAAATAACTGATGGGGTTATAATAGGAAAAAATAGTACAAACATAACACAAGTAAAAGAAATTCTAAATAAAATTACAAAATAATAAATATAAAATCATTTTATGACAAAAAACGATCTTTTTAGACAAAACTAGACCATTTTCACTCTAGAGTTATGTATAATAAAATTATATAATTATGCTGTAAATAAAAGGAGAGAAAATGAAAAAGAAAGTAATGATTGTTGACGATAACAAAGCTATGGTCAACATGTTAAAGGAGTTCTTGAGTAGTACCAAAGATTTAAGCGTAGTAAAAGAAGCGTATAATGGAGGAGAAGCCTGGGAATACCTAAAAGACAACTTCAATGAAGTTGATGCATTACTTTTAGACTTAGTTATGCCAGAAAAAGATGGCATATATTTACTAGATAAACTTAAGGAAAACAAAATAAATATTAAAACTATAGTATTAACAAGTTATAATGAACAAGAAACTATAAGAAACATAAGTGAATATGGTGTAAGATACTTTATGCTAAAACCGTTTGACTTAAAGGAGTTATATAAAAGAATAGAAGATTTGCTATCACCTAAAACACGTGAAAGTAAAATCTTAAATATAGAAAGAAATAACACACAAGTAGCCATTACAAAGGTATTACATGAATTAGGAATACCATCCCATATAAAAGGATATCAATATATAAGAGATGCTATAAATTTAGTATATGATGATCCTTCATTAATTGGAGGAATAACTAAAGAATTATATCCAGAAATAGGAAAAAAATATGGAGCAACAGTAACCAGGGTAGAACGCGCTATAAGGCATGCCATTGAAGTGAGTTGGAACAGAGGAGATTGGGACTTAATGGAAGAAATATTCGGTCATTCAGTAGACATTGATCGAGCTAAACCTACTAATTCAGAGTTTATAGTGACAATAGCAGATAAACTAAGACTTGATATGCTCAAAATACATTAAAACTTTAAAATAAAAAAAGAATGTGCTAGAATATAACTAGGTGAATTAAATGAAAAAAGTTATATTATTGATATTAGATGGATTTGGAATAAATAATAGTGAATATGGAAATGCAGTAAAACAGGCTAAAACACCTGCCATTGATAAATTAATGGCAGTTTTTCCACATACAGAATTGATTGCAAGTGGAACAGAAGTAGGACTTCCAAAGGGTCAAATGGGAAACAGTGAAGTGGGTCATATGACTATAGGAAGTGGTAGAATAAATCCTCAACCATTGACATATATAAATGAAAAAATTAAAAGTAAAGAATTCTTTGATAATGAAGTCCTAAAAAATACAATGCAATTTGTAAAAGATAATAATTCTACACTTCATTTAGTTGGATTACTATCTAATGGTGGAGTGCATTCAAGCATAAACCACTTTTATGCAGCTTTAGCTATGGCAAAACTAGAAAAAGTTGAAAAAGTTGTATTTCATTTTATAACAGATGGTAGAGATACAGATCCTAGAAGTGGGGTAAAATTTGTAACTGATTTCATGGAAAAAGCTAAAAAATTAAAACTAGGCGAGATAGGTACAATATCAGGTAGATATTATGCTATGGATAGAGATAATCGCTGGGAAAGAATAAAAAAAGCTTATAATGCAATGTGTTATGGAATGGGAAATGAATTTAAAGATTATATGACATGCTTTAAAGAACATTATAAAAGGGACATAACTGATGAATTTATTAATCCATCTATAATTTCTAGAACAGGAACAATAAATGATAATGATGCGGTATTATTTATTAACTTTAGACCTGAAAGAATGAAAGAACTTATAGATGCTATGAATGATAATAATTTTAAGATGTTTAAAACTAAAAAATATCAAAATTTAAAACTTACTTCATTATTTAATATACATGAAAATATTGAATATGCATTTGACACAGAAAAACCAACAGATACATTTGGAGAATATATAGATGGATTAGACTACACTCAAGCAAGAATTGCAGAAACAGAAAAATATGCGCATGTAACATATTTCTTCGATGGTATGAAAGAATTAACAAGTAACAAATGCGATAAAATTTTAATACCAAGCCCAAGTGTTCCTACATATGATATGAAACCAGAAATGAGTGTTGGAGAAGTAACAGAAACGGTTTTAAAAGCAATAGAAAAAGACTACGACTTTATCTTAGTAAACTTTGCTAATCCAGATATGGTTGGACACACAGGCAACTTTAATGCTACAAGAGATGCAATCGAAATATGTGATTTCTGTGTAGGAAAAATATTTGAAGCTGCTAAAGAACATTATTATGAACTTGTTATAACAGCAGATCATGGAAATGCAGAAAAGATGTTAACAAAAGATGGAACTCCAATAACTAGTCATACAACTAGTCCAGTACCGTTCATAATATGTAATGAAGAATATAAATTAAAAGAAACAGGTTCATTAAAAGATATTATCCCAACAATAATTGATATATATGAAATTAAAAAACCTGATAAAATGACAGGAGAGAGTTTAATAATAAAGGATTAACAG
>CAMENK010000093.1 GCA_945928335.1 uncultured Bacillota bacterium | reverse complement strand
TTCCAATTTCTATTCTTAAAGGAATACCATTAACTTCAGCTTCAGCAAATTTAAATCCAGGAGTTTTATCACTTTCATCTACATAATAACTAATATCATTTTTTTCAAGAATTGATTTCACTTCATTTGTCACTTGATTTACTTTTTCATCTTCTCCTATTGGAATAATAACTACCTTAGTAGGTGCGATTTTAGGTGGAAGTACTAAACCATAATCATCACCATGAACCATTATTAAAGCACCTATCATTCTATTAGAAACACCCCAAGAAGTTTGATAACAATACTCAAATTCATTATTCTTATTTAAAAATTTAATATCGTAAGCTTTACTAAATTTTTGTCCAAAATAATGACTTGTACCACTTTGTAAACATATTCCATTATACATTAAAGCCTCTATAGTTAAAGTATATTCAGCACCTGCAAACTTTTCTTTTTCAGTTTTCTTACCACTCATAACAGGAATTGCCAAATATTCTTCAAAGAACTTTTTATAAATTTCTAACATATCTCTAGTCTCTTTTTCGGCTTCCTCTTGTGTAGCATGAACAGTATGACCTTCTTGCCAAAAAAATTCTCTACTCCTTAAAAATGGACGCGTTTCTTTTTCCCATCTAACAACACTACACCATTGATTATATTTAAGTGGTAAATCCTTATATGACTTAACTACTTCACTATAATAGTCACTAAATAAAGTTTCACTAGTAGGTCTTACGCAAAGTCTTTCCTCAAGTTTCTTACTTCCACCATGAGTTACCCAAGCAACTTCAGGCGCAAAGCCATTAACAAGTTCACCTTCTTTATTTAATAAATTTTCAGGTATAAACATTGGCATCTTTACATTTTTATGACCAGTTTCTTTAAACTTTTTATCTAATTCTTTCTCGATATTTTCCCATAATGCACATCCATTAGGTTCAAATATAACACAACCTTTAACACTTGAATATCTTGCAAGTTTAGCAGCCTTAACAACATCAGTATACCAATCTGCAAAATTAACATCTCTACTAGTTATTTTTTCATTTTTCAATTTTATCCCTCCTAAAGAAAAAGGATAACAACCTAAGGAGCGAAATATCCGCGGTGCCATCCTAATATAACTTAATTTAAATAACGGTTTAAATCCGGAAATACTTAATATTTCACTCTAAGGGTAGGAAAATTTAATATTTAACACCAACTTACACCAACTGTTAGCTCTCTATAGATAAATTATTTAAATTTATTCCCTTTTCTTTGCTTTATAATTAAATTCTACCATTTTATAATTTTTATTTCAATATTTAAACTTTATTTTCTATATGTTAAAACATAATCTTTAAAATCACTTTTACCATCATATCTAACGCTTGGTACCATATCTAAAGATAATTTACTATTTTTATCATCTTTTATAAAATTAAAATCTTGTATACTAGCCTCACTCCATGAATAATCAGCCTGAATACAACCATCACTAGTTAAGTTATTCCTACATTTCTTTAAAAATTTAATATAATCTTTCGCAGGCATAGATAAATGTAAATAAATATTTGAAAATAACATTACATCAAAATTACCTAAATTTTCTAAATTTAAATTCTCTAGATATTCTCCTATAATAAACGGTACATCCCTATTATTTAATATACTCTGTAACATATAATATCTTTCTTTATCAAAATAAGGTATTACTCTTCCTGTAGTATAATTTATTGTATGATTGCTGATAGAATAAGGATAAACTAATTTACTAATATTTCCATTAGAATATAAGCGATTAAAAAATGTTTTAACTTCATATGGTAAAGAAGATTTTATTTTTTTATAAGTAGAAATATCATCAAGTTTATTAATTACAAAATATTTATAAAAATCTTCATAAGACAATTTCCTTATAGCGTGAAATTTAAAAATAAAATATAAAATAGCTATTTCGTTCTTATCAAATAATATTACATCCTTAGCACCAAATAATAAACTAGAAAAGTATTGATCACCACTACCTATAACGCTTAAAACTCTAGAATTCTTAAAATTATATAATTTTTCATAACTACTAACATTTTCATTAGTAAATTTATAAGTTCTTTCAATATCCATTATTGCTTACCCCTTAATCTTTTAAGAGTTTTTTCTTCAAAATCATTATATTTTTCAAACTCATAATAACCAATTTCATCTTTAAAACTAACACTAGGATAAATGCTACATCTATAGTAATGATTATTCTCTATGTAATAAATTTCTTTAAGTATAAAAGAATCAGTATTACCAGAACACCTAGTTATTAAAGAAGAAATATTAACTTCACCATTAGAAATTACTAATGTGCCTTCAATAGTTCTGCCTTCCCTACAAATGTCATCAGTTACAACATAAGTTCCATTAAATCCAACACTCATGCCAAAGTCATCAAATGATTCAAAAGATAAATTAATTAAAATACCTTTAGTTTTTTTATTACTTATTTTAATTCCTGAGTCATTAAATTCTTTACTATTTAATATTAAGTTTATTAAATATCTTAAATGTCTATTATTTATTTTTTTATTTCCACTATAATGAAAATATTGTTCAAATAAAATCTTATCACTATTATTCATTAATCATTCCCCCTAAGCGAAAAATATTGTAGCATAATTTTATACTTTTTGCAATACATAATAAAACCTCGTAATAAATACGAGGTTAATAAACTAAATGGTCGGGAAGACAGGATTTGAA
>CAMENK010000092.1 GCA_945928335.1 uncultured Bacillota bacterium | reverse complement strand
TTAATACCAATATTTTTACTTTTAGTATTTAAATGTTTCATAAAAAAATGTTCACCATCTAAACCATCAGGACATCTAACTGTACTAATAAGTCTATTGTCTAAAAAAGGCATCATTCTTTCAGAAACAAGTTTATAATAATTTATAATCTCCTCTTTTGTTATTTTACCTTTCTTAAAAATTACTTTTTCTGGATGAGTAATTTCTATATTATCAAAATCCATTTTATTATCAGCAATATCCTTCATAGACTTTCCACTTTTAATACTTTTATTTAATTTATTTATGTCCAAATCATTTACATATTCATCTTTTTCTTTAATCATTAACCAATTATTATCTTTAAATCTAACTAAAGACCATTCACCTTTTAATTTTCTACCATTTAATTTAAACTTAATTGGTCCATCATCAAAATTAGGTTTATCATCACTTATTAGATTATAATTTCCTTTATCCCAAAGCATAACAGTTCCCGCACCATATTCCCCTTTTGGTATAATACCTTCAAAATTACCATAACTAATAGGATGATCTTCAACTCTTATTGCCAATCTCTTATCTTTTGGATTATAAGATGGACCTTTAGGAACAGCCCAGCTAATATAAACACCTTTCCATTCTAGTCTTAAATCATAATGATCTTTTCTAGCGACATGATGCTGAACTACAAATTTTAAATTTTTACTTTTCTTTCTAACTTTACCTAAAGGTTCCTTAGTTTTATTAAAATTTCTTTTTTTATTATATTCACTCAATTTCATAACATAACCTACTTATATATTCTAGGATGTCTTAAAGTACCATTTTTAGTTTTTTCTAAATACTCTACACATATTTTTATTTCAGGCTTAACATAATTTATATTTTTCTTAAAATTACTAAAATAATTTCTACTTTTCCTACATAACTTTATTTTTTTAAATAAAGGCTCATTTTTACTTATTAAAACTTTACCAACATATATAAAACTATTATTAATTAATTCTCCAATTACAAAAACTCCACTAACATTATTTTCTTCAAATCCTCCTATATAAAATTCTTCTACATATGTATTCTTAATTTTGATAAAATCACTAGTGCGTTCATTTACATGATACTTTCCATATTTATATTTAGCTACAATTCCTTCAAGATTCATCTCCTTAATGCTTTGAAAAAGTTTAATACCATATGTTGGAAAAACTTCAGATTTAACAAAGTAATCATTATCAATATATTTATTTAAAATTTCTTTTCTTTTAATTAAATCTAAATTTGTTAGATCTTTATTCTCATAGAGAATGTCAAATACAATAAATATAACCGGATTACTTCTTGAAAAACAATCTATTTTAGTTTTATTTTTTAAATTTAATCTTTCTTGCAATTTAGTAAAACTGGGCTTGCCATCTTCTATAATAATAATTTCACCATCAAAAATAACATTATTATTACAAAGTTTTTTTATATTTTCTAATTCAGGAAACAAATAACTTATATCTTTTTTATTTCTACTCATTATTTTTACTTCATTATTATTAACAAAACATACTGCGCGTATCCCATCAAATTTTACCTCAAATATGTAGTCTTCTGAGTCAAAAGGTTCTTTTATTTCATTTAAAAGCATTGGACTCCAATTTCTATCTTTCCAAATGTTCATTATTTCTCCTTTAAACTTTTTTCTAATGCTTCCATTAAATCACTAATTTGCTTTTTAGTTTTTTTCTTAGTATTTTTAATTTCTTTACCATCTATTTTATTTTGAATTGCCTTCTTAATATTATCTTGATATTCATCCTTATATTTTTGTGGAGTAAATTTTCCTTTAAGTGAAGATATAAGTTGCATAGCTAAATCTAGCTCTCTATCATTAACCTTAGAATTTAAATTTTTTTCTGGAATATTTATCTCTTCCTCAAAATAAAGTGTAGTCATAATGATATTTGAATTGTAAAACCTAAGTATACAATAATAAAATTTACTTCCAATAACAGTTTTAGCTACGGCTACTAATTTGCTTTTCTTTAAAGCTTCACAAAATAAATAATAAGCTTTACCTTTACCATCTACATCTAAAACATAACTTTTTTCAAAATAACATGGATCAACTTCACTAATTGGCACAAAAGAAACTATTTCAATTTCTTTAGCATTTTCTGGCTTTAATTTATCCAATTCATTTTTTAAAAAAGTAACATATTTGTCCTTTTCATACTGATACCCTTTAATAATATCTTTCTCTTTAACTTCTTTTTTACAATAAGAACAATATTTAACATAACTTATTCTATGTCCACATTTATAATGTAATTGATTAAAAGAAGTATCATTATTCTTTACTATTGGATTCATAACTATTGGAATATTAACTAACCCAAAAGAAATACTACTATGCAAATTAGCCATTTTATCACCTATAATTATGATTAACAACTAGGTAATAATTATACAAATCATTGTAATACAAAAGTAATCTTTTTATGTCCTACTCCAAATATAGAGACAATCATACAATATATTGGAGGTATTAAAAATGTTAAATATAACACTTATAAAAAATGTTTTAATAATTGCAATGGCAAGCAGTATAATTTCTACTTCCTTAACTCAAAAACTAAAAGAAACCCTAACATATAAACAAAAAAGAAAGCTCCCAATAAAGTGTTTTCTTATATCTATGATAATAGGAACTTTATTTAGTTTAACTTTTTCAGACATTAGTTTAAAATATGCACTTTGGGTAGGACTTATAAGTTTCATTG
>CAMENK010000091.1 GCA_945928335.1 uncultured Bacillota bacterium | reverse complement strand
GTAAATAGCTTAAAATTGTAGTAGTAATTATAGTTCCGGCACTAGGACCATCTTTTGGTAGTGCACCTTCTCTAAAATTTAAGTGAATTGTTTTATCTAATTTTTTTGGATCTATCCCAAAATCATCTAGATGAGCTTTAATATAACTTAGTGAGATTTTAATACTTTCCTTTAGAACTTCTCCTAAACTGCCAGTAGTAATAAACTCTTCTTTACCAGGATAGCTTGTTACTTCAATTTCTAGTATTGATCCTCCGTACGGATTAGCTGCCAAAGCTTTGGCAAAACCTACTTTACTTTTAGAGTTCCTAGTAGGTAAATACTTTACTGTGCTGAGATAATTTACCAAATCTTTTTCTTTAATTATTATATTAGTTATTTTATTATTATTAAATTTATTTTCTGTAATAATCTTTCTAATGATTTTATTAAGTAGTCTTTCTAATTCTCTGACACCACTTTCTTTAGTATATCCATCTATTATTTTATAAATAGTACTATTAGAAATAGAAATATTTACATTTGTAATACCATTTTTTTCTTTAATTCTTTTTATTAAATAATTCTTTACTATATTGACTTTTTCATAATCAAGATAAGCATCTATATATATAATTTCTAATCTATCTAAGAGTATTGGAGAAATAGAGTTTATATCATTTGCAGTCAGAATCCATGTAACATTATTAAGATTAACTTTTTCCTCAATATAATTATCTACAAAAGAAGAATTTTGATTAGTATCAAGTAAATCTAATAATGCACTGGAAGGATCTCCCTTATAATCTTTACTTAATTTATCAATTTCATCTAATAAAATTACAGGGTTCATACTATCTGACTTAATAAGTGCAGAAATAATTTTACCAGGACTACTTCCAATATAAGTTTTTCTGTGCCCGATTAATTCAGCAGGATCATTTATTCCTCCTAAACTTATTTTAGCAAAATTTTTGTTTAAACACTTTGCAATACTTTCAGCTAAGGTAGTTTTACCAACTCCAGGGGGACCAACTAAACATATAATCGGACTAGGTGCATTTTTATTATTTAACTTAACTGCAATATATTCTAATATTCTCTCTTTAACTTTAGTAAGACCATAATGGGTTTTATCTAATTTGTTTTTAATTACATTTAAATCGGACTCATCCTTAGTAAATTTACCCCAAGGTATACTAATTAAATAATCGATATAACTTCTAATTACTGCAAGTTCTGGACTTACTTCTGGAGTAACACTATATCTTTCTAACTCATTTAAAATTCTTTTTCTTACATCATCACTAATAACTGAATTATTTAATTTTTCTTTAATTACCTCAATATATTCAGTTTTACTATCTTTTTCACCAAGTTCTTTCTTTATGATTTTAATTTTTTCTTTTAAAATCATTTCTTTTTGCATTTCATCTAAATCAGATTTAAGATCTAACTCAATTTTATTTTCTAATTCCAAAATAGCAAGTTCAATATTGATTTCTTTAATTAGTTTTTTAGCACGGCTTCTTCTGCTGAAATCTAAGGCGAAATTAAGGCGTTTCTCAAAGGTTAAAGGTAAAAAGTTAGCAACATTATCTGTTAATTTTTCTAAGTCTGTAATACCTTTAATTTGATTTAAAATAGAATTAGAAATATATGGATTTATACTAATAAATTTATCTAATTCATTTATTAGTTTTCTTAGTAAAGCTGTTTCTTCTATCTCATCATAATCATCCTCTTTTACACCAGTTATTATACTTTCTAAAACTTCTTTTTCATTAGAATAATTTACATAACTAACTATTCTTACACGTTTGACACCACTTAAAACAATTCTAGTGTTCCCGTTAGGTAAATCAATTCTACTAGTAATTTTAGCAACTACACCAACTCTAGGTAAATCAGAAGTATCAGGATTTTCTTCCAAATCGTTAATCGGAGTGACAATAAGAACTTCATTATCATGATATAATTTAGATATATCAATAACTTTCTTTGTAATGCTATTATTAAGTTCAACTCTTGCTTCTCCAAACGGCAATACTACAAGACCTTTAAGTAATATAACTGGTAAGTTACTTTTAATCATGTATATCGCCTCCATGACTTTTTATTATAAAGATTTTCACATATTTTGTCTATAAAAAAATAAGTTTTTAGAAAGAATTTTCTTAAACTTATTTAATTAAATACAATATTAATTTTCAGCGCTAGCGCATGTGTCACTTACACTTACAACATATGGATTTGATGATGTTCCATTTCCTGAAGACCAAGTGATACAAGATTTTAGAGATATTACAGGACGAACGGCATTCGTGTCGCCCACTGATGTTACGCCCAATCTACCAGAATTGTCTGAATTAATAACTAACCAAACGGCAGAATGAGAATCAGTAGGACTATCAACAACAGTCGCATACCAACCAGAAGGAGCCATTGTCAACCAATTAGCAGAACCAATTATACTATCTCCTGTACTATTTGTATAATACCAAGCATATGGACTTGATAATGTGGTATTATATACTCCTCCTACAAATGCTACTTCATCTGCTGTCATTAAGGCTATTGGATATGTTAGTTGCCCATTGCCACCATTAGTTGTACTTGCACTAAATTTATCCTCAATTGCCTGAGCACTTTCAAACAATCCTCCACTTGTGTTACCTCCACATTTATATGTTGGTGTTTTATTTGTATAAAGTCTTGTATATGATGCATAACGGAATGTTGTACTTCCTGTATTATATGTTCCACTTCCTATGCTTCTATCATTACAATATATTGCAGTTTTACTTATGTATTTATCATAATTTGTTAATAAATT
>CAMENK010000090.1 GCA_945928335.1 uncultured Bacillota bacterium | reverse complement strand
ATTTCTTTAAACAAATCATTCCAAGCTTGGTATAAAACAATATCTCTATATTCAACCATATTAAGTATCCTATGTGCTTTCTTAGTAACTAATGCCCCATTTTCTATTGTTAACAAACCTCCATCACATTCTTTAATTATATGATGAAAAGTTAAAATATTTCTAGTAGTAATTAAATAACTCATCCAATCATAACCTTCAGGACGATAAATAGTAACCATTGCTTTAATAATATCTTTAGTTTTATTGTAATAAATAGTTCCCATAACCCACCTCAAAAAATATATTAAACTTAAATTAAATATATCATTATAATTATATTTTTTAAAGTGCTTTTTTATAATCTTTTATATAAATACATTTTTTCTATCTCTTTTATAAAAATAGACTTGTTATCTAAATTAACTAATAAAAAAGTTTTCTTCTTACTTCTAGTAATAGAAACATAAAATAATCTTCTTTCTTCTGAATATGGATAATTATCACTATTATCTAATAAGAGATTTATTATTTTCATATCTTCTACTTTACTTGGAAAACCCATAATACCATTTTTATTATTTAAAACAACTACATAATCAGCTTGTAATCCTTTAGACTTGTGAGCAGTTAAAAATTTAATATTTAAATCTACTCTTTTAGAATAAATAATTTCATAACATTTTTCTATCTTATTATATTTAATATAAAAATTATCATTTAATTTTAAAATATCAATATCAAAAGAATATCTTCCAATAAAAAATACATTACTATAATATTCTAATAATTTTAATTTTTCTTCTAACACACTTAAACAATTTCTATCATCTTTACCACATATTATAGATAAAGGAAAAATATTACTACTATATCCTTTAATACACTTTCTTATTTGATTAGGATTCTTCATAACAAATTTACTACTAATCTTAGCTAACTTATCTGAAAATCTATAAGTATTTTCAATTTTACTTATATAAGTATTACCCCAATATTTTTTAAAATTAGTAATTAAACCTATATCACTTCCAGAAAATCTATAAATACTTTGCCAATCATCACCAACACAAAATAGTTTATAAAATTTTTGCTTCCTTAAAGCTTTTAATAAATTAAATCTAGATTTAGAAATATCCTGATATTCATCTACAATAACATATTTATAATTATGTATATATTTATTTTCACTAACATATAAAATAGCCTTATTTATCATATCATTAAAATCTATTAAATTATTATCTACTAAAAATTTATTATAATTTTCATAAATAGGTTCAATTAAATCAAATATTAAATTATTTTTACTTTTAACACAAATATTTTTAAAGTCATCTAAACTATAATTATTACTTTTAATTAAATTTATAATTGTTTCAAAAATACTAGAAACTTTAAAAAGAACTTCATAATAATTCTTAAAATCAATTTCTATATAATTATTTAAAAACTCCATAAACTTATTATAATAATCTTTATTTTTTAATAAATATAATAAATTATCAATAATAACTTTAGATAATCCTTCACTATAAATATTAATATCTTCATTTATACTTTTCTTAATTATCTCTAAACCCAACTTATGAAAAGTATAAGTATCCACCTCATAACCTATTTCTTTTTGCACTCTTGATTTCATTTCTTTAGCAGAGGCATTTGTAAATGAAAGTAATAAAATTTCATTAGGACTCACTAACCCTTTATTAACTAAATATTTAATCTTACCAATTATAGTAGTTGTTTTACCACTTCCAGCACCAGCAATTATAAGTTGATTATCATCATTATGTATTATTGAGTTTATTTGATTTTTATCCAAAAAATTATTCTCTACTTTTCCACACACATCATTAAAATCATCCATATTTTTAATGGATTTATCTAAAATATTCACAAAAATCACCACAATTACATCATACAAAAACGAGGATAACCTCGTCAATACTATACTAATTCTTTTTTATTATAATTTACTAAAGTAAGAATTAAAAACATAATTGAAATAACAATACTTAATAAAATCATCACAAAATTTATAGAATTATTAATAATAACATTTCTTATATCAGCTAAAGTAAATGCTGAAAAATATTTTAAAAATTCTACATTACTAGATAAAGTTGATAAAGTCTGTAAAATATAACTTAAGAAAACTATACCTAAACTTATGCCTAACATCTTCTTCGTTTTATGTGTGAATGTTGATATAAAAAGACATAAGAAGTAAACCACAAAAGATGAAAATAAAGGAGTAATACTAAGTAATAAATATTGTTTAATTTCAAAATTACCACTTAAAGTCAATCCTATAAAATTAAAAATTCCAATAAATAAAACCATTAAAACAATATATATCAAGCCAGATAACACTTTACTAAAAACTATCTTATTTCTAGTAATTGGTAAACTATTTAAGTATTCTATAGTTTTATCACTTTCTTCTTTAAGTAAAATATTTGAACCAAGAATTGCTGAATAACATCCAATTATTAACAAAACAAATACAAAACCTTCACTTTTTAACCAACCATAAGCACTATCGATAGTTGAAATATCCATATTAAATGCTGTTAATAATTCCTCAGGAAACATTTGCATCATTTTATCTATCATTTCCATATTTTGATTACTAACGATAGAAGGATATATTAAAAATACTACTAAAAATAAAACGATTAGAATTGACAACCAAATAATAAAACTTTTTAAATTTATTTTCATTTCTCTACTAAACATAATATCCTCCTACTTATAATAATGTAAAAATACATCTTCTAAAGTTGCCTCTTCTATAAGAATTTTATCTATTTTATACTTAGACAATGACTTAATTAAAGTATCTGAAGATAAATTATTTTTAAATTTAATTACATTTTTATTTCT
>CAMENK010000089.1 GCA_945928335.1 uncultured Bacillota bacterium | reverse complement strand
CTATTCCATAGATTAGGTATTTTCTTTCTTTTTTCATCCTTCTCCTTCTTTCTTAGATACATTAAAAGTATATACTCTCGTATCTCTATATTTTTATATTTATTATTTTATCATTTCTATATTTATCTTACAAGTATTTGTAATCAAAAACTCTAAATACTCACAAATTTGCCAACTTTCATGTCAATTGTCGGACCAGTGGCCGACTTTTTCAATCAATTTATATAATTCTTTATAATCAAATCCATTAACAAATTCATGATATATCTTTTCCAATATTATAATTTCTTACTAGTACTTTAACTTCTGTTGTTATTATTTCTTTTGTACATAAATAAAATACAGAATTGATTAAATTCTGTATTTATAATTCTTTTAAATATCTCTATTTCTTAAGAATGGTGGTAAATCATCGTCATCATCTAAAGTTTCAACTTTTGATTGTGGTGTTGTATAAGTTTGATATAAAGGTTCAGTTTCATCTTCAAATCCAGTAGCTATTACTGTTACAATAGCTTCATCTGTTAGTGATTCATTTATTACTGCACCAAATATAATATTTATATCTGTATTTGCTGCACCTCTTATTACTTCTGCGGCATCTTCTGCTTCGAATAATGTTAATGAATTTCCTCCAGTAATATTTATTATACAATCTGTAGCACCATTGATAGTAGTTTCTAATAATGGGCTTGATACAGCTTCTCTTGCGGCATCAATAGCGCGATTTTCACCAAATCCAACACCTATTCCAATAAGTGCTTGTCCTCTGTTTTCCATTATAGCTTTTACATCAGCAAAGTCTAGGTTTACTAATCCAGGTACACTAATTAAATCAGATATAGATTGTACACCTAATCTTAATACATTGTCTACTTCCTTAAATGCATCAGTCATTGGAGTAGACTTATCTATTAAATCTCTTAATCTATCATTTGGTATTACTACATATGTATCAACATGTTTCTTTAATTCATCTAATCCTAATAGTGCATGATCCATACGTTTTTTACCTTCAAATTTAAATGGTTTTGTAACGATTGCAACAGTTAAACATCCAAGCCCTTGTGCGATTTCAGCGATTACTGGAGCAGCACCTGTTCCAGTACCTCCTCCTAATCCACAAGTAACAAATACCATATCTGCTCCTCTTAAAGCATCTTCTATTTCATTTCTACTTTCTAAAGCAGCCTCTCTTCCAACTTCAGGATCAGCTCCAGCTCCTAGTCCATCAGTAATAGAAGCACCAATTTGAAGTTTTGTTTCAGCCTTACTTGTGTTTAATACTTGTAAATCAGTATTGGCAACTATGAATTCAACTCCGCGTAATCCTGATTCTATCATTCTATTAACAGCGTTGCATCCTCCGCCACCAACACCTACAACTTTAATTTTAGCTATTTGTAACATTTCTAATGAGTTTCCTTGCATATTACACTCTCCTTAATTATCAAAAAAGTAACTATATACTTTTCCAAGTAAACTACTTTCATCTATTTTTTTCTTTTCTCTAAATATTTCTTCTTGTTCAACTTCATCTACAGTAGTTGCTCTTTTTTCTCTAAATTTTAGCTTATCATAGTAATAGTTGATTATTCCTAATGCTGTACTAAATTTATTATTTCTAACACCTAATTTATCTAAGGTAGTAACTTCATGACTTTTTCCAAATACTTCTTTATATACTTTAGAAAATCCCTCTAATTCAGTACATCCTCCTGTAATGATTATATAACTAATTTCCTTTTTTGTTAAGAGATTTATTTGTTTTTTTGAAAGTTCTAGTATTTCTCTTATTCTAGAATAAACAATTTCACTTACCTCATATTGATTTATTTTAATATGTTCTTGACTCTTTGTCAAGCATTCTACTATTTCATTAGTACTTGCATTACTTTTATGCGCTAGGGCAAAAGTCTCTTTTAACTTTTTACTATCATCTAGAGTTAAATCGTATATATAACTTATATCTCTATCTATATTCCTACTTCCAATATCTAATACTTCTGTATTTATTAAAACTTCTTCATCTATTATACTTACTTCAGTTTTATTACTTCCTATATTAATTACTGCACCAATTTTATCTTTATATTCTGGCTTTCTAAAAGCATAATAATCAGATTGTCCTCCAAAAGCTAAGTCAACTACTTTTATTCCTAAATGTTCAAGTATTTCTATAAGTGGATATACATTCTTTTTAGGGACTACTCCTAATATAGAATTAACAGATAATTTAAATGCTTCAATTCCTTTTGGATCTTTTACAATATCTTTTTCATTTATTATAAAGTCTTTACTACTTACGCTTATCAATTCTAAGTTAGGACTAATTCTATTATAAACACTAGCTTGCAATGCATGAGTTAAATCTTCGCCTTTAATTTTTTTATCTTCTCTAGTTATAGTTGTATAACCTTCACCTTTAAAGAAATTAGCATAATATGATGGACTTATAGCAATTACTTTATTTATTTTAATTCCAAGTATTTCTTCAGTTTTACTAAAAGCTTCTTTAATACTTTCACTAGCTTTCTCAGCATCTACTATTAATCCTTTTTTTATACCTTTACTTAATACTTCAGTACATGCTAAAACAAATAACTCATCATTATAAATTTCACCAACAATTATTTTTATAGTATTTGAACCTAAATCTAAACTTGTTATTATTTGTTTCATAATCCCTCACTTATTTTATATTTTAATTATAGCAAATATTTTAATATTTTTAAAGTTTATTCTTTAATTTCAAAGTAATTTCCACTATCTAAGTATAATATACCCTGATGTGTTCCTAATTCTTTTTTAATTTTAGAATAATTATTAAATTCTTTTATTTTATTAAGAGTTATATATACTTGATTTCCATCATTCATATATAATAG
>CAMENK010000088.1 GCA_945928335.1 uncultured Bacillota bacterium | reverse complement strand
TTCAATAAAAACTTATTTTGACTACTAGATTCCCCAATAAATTTAATTACATAATTACTTAAAGCATCCTTTCTATAATAATCATAAACACTCTTTTCAATAATTAAAATATCATTTTTATTCAAATCTTTTATCAATAAATCATAACTATTATATGTAATTATATCTATTCCAAATGACTTAATATAATTATATAAATTAGTATTACCAACCATCTTAACTTTATCATCTTTAACACTTGCTAAAGAATCTACAGGTATATAATTATCTTGTCTAGTAACAACAACATAATTTACATTTCCTAAACTAGTACTTTCAACATAATTAGAATTATTTAAATTAAAATAATTCAAAACTATATCCACTTTTTTATTATTAAGAGCATTATTTAAGTCATCAACATTTTTATATTCTATATATTTATAACTAGCTCCAGTCATATCAGAAAAAAGTTTTAAATATTGATCAGTAATTCCACTAAACTTAGAATTTATCTTACCTTCAATTGGTAAATTATTAATATACCCAACTATTAAATCATCACCAATAACTGTCTCTTTCTCTAAATCACTTAAATTATAAGCATCATAATATAGTTTTAATAAATACTTATTTCTACTTTTATTTAAATTTTCTTCCCACATATTAAAATATTTATTGAAAACACTACTTAAAGTCGTATTTGTATTTTTAATACTAAGTACATAATGTGAATGTAATCCTTCAATATGATTAACAATATAAAATTTATTATATACTATATCATTCAAATATTTTTCCATTGATACAATAGCATAAATAATTGAATTATTCATATCACTTATAATAGTATTCATAGTACTATATTCTAGTAAATGTAAATTATAATCACTTAAATAATTAGATACATAATTCATATCATCTTTCAAAACAGCAATATTTTGATTTTTTATCTTAGATAAATCTTCTACAACATTTTCATTAGTACTAATTAAAACATAATGATCAGTATAAAAGATTAAATCCCCCTCACTTAGTTCATTCTTATTTTTAAAAGTATAATCACTTTCACTATTAACATTTACATTAAAAGTTAATCCTGTAAGTGATTCCATACTTTTTAAATAATCATAATAAACTCCTTCACCATTATTACTAAAAATTGGAAGACTTCCTTCAACACCAACATCTATTACATTATTAACATTTTGATTTATCCAACTTTTCTCACTGAATGAAAAACCATTTTTATTATTATTAACATATATTAAAATCCCAATAACAATTATAAATAAAAGAAGAATAAGTCCACTTATAATTAAAATTTTTCTATTTTTCTTTTTCATACTTAACTCCTAATTATTAGTCCAAACTACTTGAGTATTATTAGAATTTTTATATCCTTCCATAGGATAAGTAGTAGTTTCTTCACTTGCATTCTTACATGTAATCATAAACTGAATATCATAAAATGATTTATCATCATCACTAAAAACATCTAAAGCTTTAATTGCATAACTTTGTGCATCAACTTTACTAACACCATCACTTACATCCATAATTACATAGATTATCTTACCTTTAGTATCTACGCTCACGCTTTCTACTCCACTTTCATACAAAGCTTTAATATCATCAGCTAATGTATTAGATAACTTATGTTCCTCAATTCCATTAAGTCTATCTCCATATTTATCTCCACTTGAACTGTAAAAATATTTAACTAATCCTACCCCAATAAGAATTAAAGATATAATTACTATCAAAGCAAGTACAAACAAAACCTTATTTTCTTTAATAACTTTTTTCATTCTTTCAACTCCTTGAATACATTATACAATAGTTTATTCAAAAATGCTAGTTTACATGTGTTGTAAAGAAAAAACTCTAGTATATAACTAGAATTTATCTTTGATATATAACTTTTGTGCTCTTATTATCTGTTAAATGTATATTATCAACACTATTACCACTTATAGGAATCTCAATAGTAAAAGTTCCACTTTTATATTTATTAGAAGAAAGAACACTATTTATTGTTACATATAATTCTCTACCAACTAAAGTATAAGAATAATCTTTATAAGCTTTACCAGAATCAGTAAAATCACCTGAAATAACAATACTATTATTCCCTAAAGAAGTTTTGTTAATTACTATTGATTGATAATCACTATTTCCAATATAAAATAGCTTAACATATATTCCTACAGCAACAACAATAATAACACCTAAAACAATCAAAGAGACTTTAAAAAACTTATTCATATAAGAAATCCTTTAATTCCTCCTCTCTCCATATTTTTATACCCAATCTTACTGCATCATCATACTTTTTACCTGGATCACTTCCAACAATAACAACATCAGTTTTACTAGATACACTACTACTTGTACTTCCTCCTCGTTTTTCTATTTCCTCCTTAATTTTATCTCTGCTAATAAAGTCAAATGAACCAGTTATAACAAACTTCTTATCTTTAACTCTTTCATCACTTTCTACTACTTCAGTTCTATTAATAGTATTAATACCAATATCTTTTAACTTATTTATCTCATTTAATTTATCTTCATCTTTAAAATATTCAATTATATTAGTAGCAAGAATAGGCCCTATGTCTTGGATAAGAACTAAATCCTCATATGTAGCATTTATTAAATTATCTAAACTTCCAAATCTATTAGCAAGAATTTTAGCAGTCTTAGACCCAATTCCTGAAATACCTATAGCATTTATAAACTTATCTAACGAATTATTCTTACTATCTTCTATAGCATTTAAAAGATTATTAACACTTTTATTTCCAAAACCTTCAAGTGTAATAAGTTCTTCTCTTCTCTTATATAAATAATAAATATCACTAAAAGTTCTAATAAATCCAAAATTATAAAAATCTTCTATAATTCTGTCCCCCAATCCATCTATATTCATGCATCCTCTACTTACAAAATGACATAAACTTTCAATATTTCTAGCAGGACACTTATCATTAACACAAAAACTACCAACAATGTCTTCACTTTTTTCTAAAGCACTTCCACATATAGGACACACT
>CAMENK010000087.1 GCA_945928335.1 uncultured Bacillota bacterium | reverse complement strand
GAAAATATAAATGAACTTAAATATAAATTAAAAGATTTAATAAATTCTAGTGAAGAAGATAATATATATGAAGATAATGAATTTGAAAATTATGTATTATATGAATTTAAAAATGAAAAGCCTTATGAAATTACTAGAGTTAATGAAGATACATGGCAAATAAGTGGAGAGAGGTTAGAGACATTACTTAAAAGAACTAGATTTAATAGTGATGAGGCAGCTTTAAGATTTGCAAAGAAACTTAAAAATTTAGGTATTGATGAAGAACTTAGAAACTTAGGTGCAAAAGAAGGAGATACTATAAAAATATTAGATCAAGAATTTGAATTTGATGAAAGATAGGAGGATATATGGATAAGTTTGTGCCTGATATATATGCTCAAAGTATATATAGAATAAATTATGATAAATTAAAGAAAAATGGAATTAAATTAGTCATATTTGATTTAGATAATACCATTGCACCGGTAGATATTAAAGTATCTAGTAATGAAACTTTTGATTTAATGTTAAAGATTAAAGATATGGAATTAAAACCTATAATTATGAGTAATAGTAAGAAAGAAAGGGTTTTACCTTTTAGGAATCATTTAGAGATAGATTCTTGTTATTTATCTATGAAACCATTATCTAAAAATTATAAAAAGATTATGAGAATATATGATGTTAAAAAAGAAGAAATAGCTTGTGTAGGAGATCAATTATTAACTGATATTTTGGGTGCTAATAAGATGGGTATGACTAGTATATTAGTAAATCCAATAAGTAAGAAAGATGGAAAATGGACTTTCTTAAATAGAAAATTAGAAAATATTATTATTAGAATATTAGAAAAGAAAGATTTATTTAAAAAGGGAAAGTATTATGATTAGAAAGTGTATTGGTTGTGGTGAAGTTTTACAAAGTGAAGATATAAATAAAGAAGGATATGTTAAAAGTAGTGTTTATGAAAAGAGTCAATATTGTGAAAGGTGTTTTAAGATAACTCATTATGGAGAAGCTAACTTAATTGATAAGAAAGTTGATATAGATAGTTTTATAGATAAAATAAATAAAGAGAATAAGCCTGTTTTATATTTAGCTGATATAACTACATTAAGTAATACTACTCTTAATCCTTTAAAGAAGATTAAATCTAAAGTATATTTAGTGTTAACTAAGAGAGATTTATTACCTAAAAGTATTAGGAATAATAAAGTTATTAAATGGATTAAAGATAATGTTAGTGAAGATTTAGATATTATTATAACTAGTTCTACTAAGAAAATGAATATTGATGAAGTTTATAATAAATTAGTAAGTGATAATGTTAAAGAAGTTTATATAGTTGGATTTACTAATTCTGGTAAAAGTACTCTAGTTAATGCTCTTCTTAATAGTAAAGGTATGAAAAGTGTAGTTACTACTAGTATTATTCCTAATACTACTACTGATTTAATTAAAATTAAATTGAGTGAAGATTTAACTATTATTGATACTCCTGGTTTTATTAGTGAAAGATTAGTAATGAATTATATAGATATGAATGAATATAAGAAGAAGCTTCCTAAGAAAGAAATTCATCCTAAAATATATCATTTATATAGTGGTGATGCTTTAGTAATTGATAAATTTATGAGAATAGAAAATAGAAGTAATATGACAGTTAATTTGGTCTTTTATTTTAAGAATGAACTTGAATATAAAAAGTGTAAATTAGTTAGGAATATGGAACTTATAGATTTAGATAGACTTTATGTTAAGACTAATGGTAATGAGGATATTGTTATAGAAGGATTTGGTTTTATTAAAGTTATTGGACAAGCTGATATTAGTATGTATGTTGTTAGTAAGAAAATTGTAAGTAAGAGGGTAAAATTAGTATAGAGGTGTGCTATGGGAGTTATTAAAGTAATGAGTGAAGCTCTTTCTAATAAAATTGCGGCAGGTGAAGTTGTTGAAAGAGTTAGTAGTGTTGTTAAAGAACTAGTTGAAAATAGTATAGATGCAGGTAGTACTAATATTAAAGTATGTTTAGTTGATGCTGGTATAAAAGAGATTAGGGTAGTAGATAATGGAAAAGGAATGGCACCTGATGATGCACTTCTTGCATTCACACCTCATGCTACTAGTAAAATAAAAAACGAAAATGATTTATTTTTTATAAATACTTTAGGTTTTAGAGGAGAAGCTTTACCTTCAATAGCTAGTGTAAGTGAAGTAGAGTTAAATACTTTTAATAATGGAATAGGAACTAAAGTAATTATTAAAGGTGGTAAGTTAGAAGAAAATAGTGTAAGTTCTATTACTTGTGGGACAAGTATTTCAGTTAAAAATTTATTTTTTAATACTCCTGCTAGACTTAAGTTTTTAAAAAGTTATTATACTGAGTTAAACAATGTGGTATCTTTAATTGAAAAGTTAAGCTTAAGTCATCCTCATATAGTGTTTACTTTAATTAGTGATGAAAAAGAAATATTAAAAACTAGTGGTAGTGATGATTTACTTAAAACTATTCATGAAATATATGGTTATAATATAAGCAAGAATATGGTTTTAATAAAGGGTAGCAATCTAGATTATGATATTTATGGATATGTAAGTAATATAAATGTATATAAAAGTACTAAGTCAGCAATAACAACTTTAGTTAATGGTAGAATAGTTACTAATTCATATGTAAATAAAATAATTAAAGAAGCTTATCATACTTTTTTAGCTGAAAACAAATTCCCAATAGCGGTTATAAATATTGAAACTGATCCGACTATTATAGATGTAAATATTCATCCTACTAAACAAGATATTAAATTTAGTAAAATGGATTCTTTAGAAGAACTTTTATTTTCTTTAATTAGAGATAAATTAAATAATACTAATAATACTTATAAGGCGTATGTTGAAGAAGAACCTATTAGATCTTTAAAAGAGGATTCAAATGAGTATGTTCCATATAATTTTTATGAAGAAGAAAAACCTATAATTGAAGAACAGGAGATTAATTTTGTTGTCAATAAAGATTTAGAATTGACTACTGATAATGATTTTGATAGAGAAGATGAAATGATTCATCCAGTAGGACTTGCAATGGGTACTTATTTATTTGCTAATGATAAAGATAAT
>CAMENK010000086.1 GCA_945928335.1 uncultured Bacillota bacterium | reverse complement strand
CAACTTTACCAGCAAAGTTAGCAAAGTCAGACAAATTTAGTACCATTACTTCAAAATTTCTATTATTTTCAATAATATAATTAGCAACATATTTAGCAATGGATTTATGACCACTACCATATTCTGCATACAAAACGAGGATTTTCTTTTTCATAAAATCATCCTTTCCATTTTATAATAATATTATATAATTTTAAAGCGAACAACACAATAAAATATATTTTTTATTTAACTTAACTTTAAAAAAAAAAAAATAGAACATATCTTTAAGTAATGTCCTATATTTAATCCTTATAAGCAATAGTTTTATTGGCATTTGGATTAGTATCATTTAAGTTATAAGTATTAGTATTCTTAAATAAAAGGAGTAATACTCCCATAATAACTATGGAGTAAAAGAATATTACACCTCCATATTCTTTAACCAATTTACTCATAATATCACTCCCTTCTTTCAAGATAATCATACACCATACATTTGTTCGCGTCAATATAAAAAATAAAATTTTACACTAATAAAAAAATAGTGATAATCATCACTATTAATTTAAGTATTCTATACCTCGACTTCTTTCTGGACCAAATGCAATTTTTTTAATATCTAGAATAGTACATTCGCCATTTACTAATTTGTCAAACATTTCTCTAGGAAAACTGCTAAACATTCCAGCATTAGGTATTTTTTTAGCCGTAGGATCTATATTTACTCCCATTAAGTATGAATCACTATTATATATTCCAGAAATATTATTTTGAGGAATATTTAGATACTCTTTATTTTCTCTTTTGATTATGTAATCATACGAAGAACGCCATGTCATCACGTTTTCCTTATAATTACTAAAAGGAGTAGATTCAAACAAAGTTTTTTCTCCCGTAACTACATCACTAGTAAATTCTTCATGACAAATATCAACTTCAGAGAATGTTTGAAAACCATCACTATTATAATATTCAGTAGTTTCAACTGTTTTAATTTCATTATATATAATACTTTTATTTCTTTCTATTCCTATTTCTTTATCTAGATATTTAATAATAAAGTTTCCCATTTCATCTATTTTAAAAGTACCTGCTAATTCTTTTTGTTCGTCTACTCTACTTGTAAGAGACGAAAAAGTTATTTCCTCTTTACAAACTTCTAAATCACATTCATAAGTTAAATCAGCAATTTCAAGTTCACCTTTAACCTTATTTGTAGCGATAAAACTTATTTTTCCATTTGAAAAGATAAAATTAAATCTATAAAGGGCTTTTATGACAAACTCTTTATTATCTACTTCTTTTTCTACTTTTAAAAGAATATTATTTAACTTTCTTACTTTAGAATTATTTTCCTTTTCATATTCATTAGTATTTTTCTCAATATTAATTATTTCATGATACTGAAGACCAATTAAATCATTTGCACCAATACTTTGAATAATCTTTTCTTCTTCTTTACCTAAAATCATTTCATAAACCTCCGAGTACACTTAGATTATAACACGTATAATTTAAGATGTAAATTGATTGAGTTTCTACACAATCATCAATTTATGGTAGAATATGCATTACTCATTTTATAAAATGAGTAATGCAGCGATTGAGTTTAGGCAAATTATAACAAGGGTCTTAAGTATCCATAAATGTGACGGCCTAGCTCTTTCTTTTTATTATCCTAGTTTAAGAATGTGAGGTTTTAAATTTATTATTTAACTACTTATATAACAAGCGTGATAAGGAGTAAGAAGTACGAAGAGTCCAATCGCTAAAGAAAGGAGTTCATTATGAAAGAACATTATGTACTGGCAATTGATGTTGCTAAAGGTAAAAGTATGGTTTCTTTAATTAGTTCTTGTGGAGAAGTTCTAATTAGTCCATATGAAATTAATCATAACTTAAATGATTTTAAAAATTTAGATGAAAGGATTAAAAAATTAAATGTATTTAATGATACTGCTGTTATTATGGAATCAACTGGTATTTATCAAATGCCTGTAAAAAGATTTTTTAAAGAAAATAATTATAACTTATATGTTATTAATCCAATATACTCTAAAATGTATAAACAAAATCTAAGAAAGACTAAAACGGATAAAGAAGATTGTTTAAAATTGGCTGAATTATTTTTTATTAAAGATTTTAAAGAATATATTGAACAAGAACAATTTTATTTAAATCTTAATGCTATGAGTAGAAAATATAATACTTTGATTGAAGCTCAAACTAGACTTAAAAACGAATTTAGAAATGGAGTCTATGAAGTATTTCCTGAGTATGAAAAATTGTTTAAGGGAAGTCTTATATTTTCTAATACTTCTTTAGAATTTATTAAGAAATATCCTCATGCTGATATTATTTCGAATACTAGAATTGATGCTCTTGCCAATACTATGGCTAAATTAAATGGTAGACATGAAAATTATTATTTAAAGAAAGCTAAATTAATAAAAGAATATGCATCTAATTCATATCCATCGGTTTCTAAAAATGATGAGAAAGTTAATAATTTAATTATTACAATTGAGCTGCTATTAAGTTATATGAAACAAGTTGAAAGTTTAAAATCAAAACTAATTGATAAAGCCAAAAGAAGTTATATGTTTAATCTAATTAATTCTATAGATGGAATTGGAGAATTTACTACTTCCTTGATTATTGCTGAATTAGGAGATATTTCTAGATTCGATAATATTAAACAACTAACTGCTTATTGTGGATTAGATCCATCTATTAAACAATCTGGTAGTTCTATTAATATTGGAGGACCTATTTCTAAATCTGGCAATAGATATATTAGAAGAATTTTATTTGTTACTGTTCAAAATATAATTCCGATTTCCTCAAGAAATTTTCCTGATAATGATATTTTACTTTATTACAGAAAAAAACGTAATGAAGGTAAACATCATTACGTTGCTGTAGTAGATTCTACCACAAAACTACTACGAAAAATTTTTGCTTTAGTTAAGCAATATCAAAATAATATATAATTATCTCCACATAATTATATATTCATAATTGACTACTCAACACATTATATTCAAATTTTTAAAAAATTTGAATATTTCGTGTCTTTTCATCGTGCATTACTATATCACAAAAATTTATGCTTGACAAATATTAGAATGTCA
>CAMENK010000085.1 GCA_945928335.1 uncultured Bacillota bacterium | reverse complement strand
ATAAGAATAGATAGAAATACCGAGATAAATGGTAATACTATCAAATGGATTATAGAAAAGCATAAAAAGGAAAAAAACAGGATCCACGAGTTAAGAGAATATTACAATAATAACAACTCTGCAATAATGAATAGGGTGTATAATGATCCTAAAAAACCACAAAATAAATTATCACATCCTTTTGCTAGTTATATTACTAATATGGCAGTAGGATATTTCTTAGGTAATCCTATTTCTTACAATTCAGAAAATGAGGAATTATTAAATAGGCTTAATGAGATATTTAAATATAATGATGAAGCTGATAACAATGTAACTTTAGCTAAACATACTTCTATAGGTGGTTATGCAGTTGAATTATTATATATTGATGAAGATAGTAATGCAAGATTTACAGCACTTCCAGCAGATGAAGTTGCTATAGTATATGACAATACTTTAGAAGAAAACATACTTTGTGCTATAAGATACTTTGATGAAGAAGTAGTTGGAGAAGATGAAATAAAAACAACTATAAATGTTTATACTAATAATTCTATACAAACATATGAGTTAAAAGATAATTCAATAAGCTTTATAGAAGAACAAGCACATTATTTTAATGATGTACCAGTAGTGGTTTATATCAACAATGATGAAATGTATGGAGATTTTGAGAAGGTTAAAAGCTTAATAGATGCTTACGACCAAACTCAATCTGATACTGCGAATGATTTTGAATATTTCACTAATGCACTTTTAGTTATAAGTGGAATACCTATAGAAGATAAAGAAGAAGGATTAGATTTTAAAAACAACAGAGTTTTAAACTTTACAGATAGTGAAGGAAAAGCAGAATATTTAATTAAAAATATAAATGATGGGGCTTTAGAAAACTTTAAAAATAGATTAGTTGAAGATATACATAAGTTCTCGCAGATACCTAATTTAACGGATGAACAGTTTGCCGGTAATGTTAGTGGAGAAGCTATGAAATATAAGCTTATGGGCTTAGAAAATATAATAGGAGTTAAAGAAGCTAAATTCAAGAAGGGGCTAATGAGAAGAATAGAATTGTTATGCAACTTCTTAAATATATCTACTAATGACTTAATGCTTTATACAGATATTCAACCAGTGTTTACTAGAAATAAGCCACAAAATGAAACAGAATTAGCTAACATGGTTAAATCTTTATACGGTATATTATCTGATGAAACTTTAATATCTATACTTCCATTTATTGAAAATGCTAGAGAAGAAATAGATAAAAGAAATACAGAAAAAGAAAATACACTAGATTATCAAGATTTAGGTGCTATAAATGAAGAATAAAGAATATTGGGAAGAACGAGCAATATTAAAAGATAAGCTTCTAGAAAAAGATATAAATAAAATAGAAAAAAAGCTATTAAAACTATTCAAAGATACAAGAAAAGAAGTATTAAACGAATTAAAAATTATTTATGCAGATATAGAAGCCACAGAATATGAAAAATATCGAATAGATAGCCTTGTAACGAGCATTAATATGGCGCTTGATAATTTATACCAAAGAAACGAAGAAGAACTCACAAAGGCTTTTATAGACTTATACTATAAATTTGATAAAGAAGCATCTATTGATTTAGGTGTTTCTTTTAATGTTATAAATGAAAATTTAATAAGAGAAGTTATTAAAACTAAATGGAGTGGACTTAGCTTCTCTGAAAGAATTTGGGAACATAGAAGAAGATTAGCTTTTACTATAAAAAGTGAATTAAGTGCAGGGCTTACTAGAGGGGATAGTTTGCAAGATATATCTAAAAAAATATCTGATAAATTTAATACCTCTTATTCTAATGCTATAAGATTAGTTAGAACAGAGTCTTGTTGGGTTATGAATGAAGCTACTGTAAACAATTATAAAGAGAATGGAATAAAAGAATATGAGTTTATGGCTTTTTTAGATAAAAAAACTAGCCCACAATGTAGGGAACTTGATGGAAAAGTTATCAGTATCAGCGAATACAAAGCAGGACTTAATTTTCCTCCACTTCATCCCCATTGTAGAAGCTGTATAGTTCCAGTTATTGAAAATAATTAAGTAGTATTAATTTTAATACCAGTATTAATTTTAATACTAGGGTAGTATCAATTTTAATACTACCACCAGTATTAATTTTAATACCCTATAAGTACTATATATAAGTACTAATATAAATAAAAAAGAAAAAGAAAAATTTTAAGCTTTTACTAATCGATTTTAGTAAGGGCTTTTTTATTGTCCAAAACGTACTCAAGACTTTAAAAGGTGTATGGTTAATTAACTATATTAAAAGTCATACGGACTATAAACGGAGGTAAATATTATGGAAAATCAAAACATTAACGTTAATGAATCAGTAGAAGTAGAAAATAATGAAATGACACAAGAAGTTAAAACACAAGAAGAAGTAAAAACTTTTACACAAGAAGAAGTAAATGCAATATTAGAAAAAAGATTAGCTAGAGAAATAAAGAAAATAGAAGCTGAAAAACAAAAGGCTATGGAATTAGAGTTAAAAGCAGAACTTGAAGAAGCTGAAAAACTAGCTAAAATGAGTGAAACTGAAAGAGTAAAAGCTAAAGCAGAGAAAGAAAGAGCTAAATTTGAAAAGGAACGTAAAAAGTTTGAAGAAGAAATGAAAGCTTTTAACAGAGAAAGAATGTTAAATACAACTATGACTACTTTAAGCGAGAAAAACCTTCCAGTTGATTTTGCATCTTTCTTAAAATCAGATAATGCAGAACAGATAATGGAAAATATCTCTGTATTTGAAAAACATTTTAATGAAGCAGTTGAAAAAGCAGTATTAGAAAGATTAAAAGGAAGAACTCCTGTTGTTTCTACGACTTCAAAAGGTTTCAATATGAATGATTTAAAAAATATGTCAGTGGCAGAAATTAATGCTAACTGGAACAAAATAAAAAATAATTTAAGATAAGAAAGGATAGGCTAAAGCCTATACGGTGAATAACTATGGCAGTAACTAATTTTATACCACAAATATGGGAAGCTAGATTATTAGCTAAATTCCATGAAAGAAGTATAACAGATTTAATAACAACAGCTCCTACAAAAGTAGAAGGAAATAAAATAATATTTAACCATGTATCAGATGTATCTA
>CAMENK010000084.1 GCA_945928335.1 uncultured Bacillota bacterium | reverse complement strand
GGAGGTATTATGGAAAATAAAAAAGAAGGAATATTTAAATTAGTATCAAAATATACGCCAAGTGGAGATCAACCACAAGCTATAGAAAAATTGGTTGAAGGAATTAACGAAGGAAAGAAACATCAAGTTTTACTAGGCGCAACTGGAACTGGAAAAACTTTCACAATTGCTAATGTGATTAAAGAAGTTAATAAACCAACTTTAGTTTTGGCACACAATAAAACTCTTGCTGGACAATTATATGGAGAATTAAAAGAGTTGTTTCCTGAAAATCGAGTAGAGTACTTTGTATCATATTATGATTATTATCAACCCGAAGCATATGTCCCTAGTAAAGATTTATATATAGAAAAAGATGCATCTATAAATGATGAAATAGATGAATTAAGACATGCTGCTACTAGTAGTTTACTTAAAAGAGATGATGTAATAGTAGTAGCTAGTGTATCATGTATTTATGGTATAGGTGAAGTAGAAGAATATAAAAATAAAATGTTAACTTTAGAAGTTGGTGAAACAATAGATAGAGATGAAATATTAGAAAAATTAGTAAATATGCTTTATGAAAGAAGTACTATTGATTTTAAAAGAGGAACATTTAGAGTAAATGGAGATACTATTGAAATAATACCAGCCTATGAAAGAAAAAATGGAATTAGAATAGAATTATTTGGTGATGAAATAGATAGAATAAGTGAATTTGATACCTTAACTGGTGTAATTCTTAATGATAAGAAAACTATATCAATATTTCCAGCTAGTCATTTTGTTACAAGTGATGACAAAATGAAAATTGCTATACAAAGAATAGAAGCCGAATTAAAAACAAGATTAGAAGAATTAGATAAAGAAGGAAAAATAGTAGAAAAAGAGCGTTTAAAACAAAGAACAATGTATGATTTAGAAATGCTTAGAGAAACTGGATTTTGCCATGGAATAGAAAATTATGCTAGACACATGGCATTAAGAGATGAAGGAGAAACTCCAACTACTTTAATGGATTTCTTTCCTAAAGATTTTTTATTAGTAGTAGATGAATCCCATGTAACTTTACCTCAAGTAAGAGGAATGTATAACGGGGATAGAATGAGAAAACAAACACTAGTTGACTATGGTTTTAGACTTCCCAGTGCACTTGACAATAGACCGTTAAAATTTGATGAATTTGAAAATAAAATAAATCAAGCAATATATGTATCAGCAACACCAGGAGACTATGAATTAAATCTTGTAAATAATAATTATGTAGAACAAATAATAAGACCTACTGGACTTTTAGATCCAATAATAGAAGTTAGACAGACAAAAGGACAAATCGATGATTTAATAAGTGAAATAAATGAAAGAGTTAAAAAAGATGAAAGAGTTTTAGTTACTACTTTAACAATAAGAATGGCAGAAGAATTAACTAATTACTTAAAAGAAGTAGGAATAAAAGTAACATATTTACATAATGAAATTAAAACACTAGAAAGAATGAATATAATAAGAAACTTAAGATTGGGTGTAATTGATGTAGTAGTTGGTATAAACTTATTAAGAGAAGGTATAGACATACCAGAAGTTAGTTTAATTTCAATAATGGATGCAGATAAACAAGGATTTTTAAGAAGCACAAGAAGTTTAATTCAAACTATAGGTAGATGTGCTAGAAATAAAAATGGTAAAGTTATAATGTATGCAGATACTTATAGCGATTCCATGAAAGAAGCAATTGAAGAAACAAAAAGAAGAAGAAACATTCAAGAAAAATACAACAAAGAACATGGTATAATACCTGAAACAATAAAAAAAGAAGTAAGAGACTTAATAAGTAATGAAACTAATAAAAAACCAAAAGAAAAAATGAATAAGTCAGATAAAAAATTATTAATACAAAATATAGAAAAAGAGATGAAAAAAGCAGCTAGTGAATTAGACTTCGAGCGTGCTATGGAACTAAGAGACATTATGTTTGAATTGAGTACTGAAGAGTAGTATAATTACTTATGAGAGGTGTATGTAGTATGATGGATGTAATAAAAAAGAAAGAAATAAAAGGAATATTAGTATCAATACTTTTAATAGTATTAGGAATATTTTTAATAATAAAACCAATTGAAATAATAGAAACATTACTTAAAGTCATAGGATTATTTTTACTAATATGTGGTGTATTTGACTTTGCTAATTATTTCACTTTAAAAAATGATGAAAAATTATTTGATTATACTTTAATGAAAGGTATCATAGAAATGACTACATCAATATTATTTATATTTAAATCAGAAGTATTATCAGGAGTATTTCCTATATTATTAGGCTTAATAATAATATTTATAAATATATTTAAATTAGAATTAGCATTAAATCTAAAATCAGTAGATGAATCCAATTCTTTAATAGGAATAGTAATTGCAACCTTATCAATAATACTAGGTGTTGTTATATTATTAAATCCTTTTAATACTTTAGAAATAGTAGTAATTGTATCAGGTGCTATAATAATAGTTTCAGAGTTAGCTAATATAATATTTAGTATTAAAGTTTTAAGAGTAATAAGAAAAACTAATAAAATGATAGTTAAAGCATAGCTATAAAAATGATTTAATCGAATATATTGGTACTATAAAAAGTACCTTTATTTTTTTAAAATAATGTGGTATAATGCATATTGTGTGTTAGAAAGGTTAAAATGACAAAAAAGAATAGAATTGAATATAATGATATAATTAAAGATATAATAAATAATGATGAGTTTTTAAAAACTAAAAATGATATACATCATGGTTCTAATAAATATGACCATTTAATAAGGGTTTCTAAGATGAGTTATACAATATCTAAAGTTCTCAAATTAGATGTTGAAAGTACAACAAGAGGTGCTGTATTACATGACTTCTTTATAGGTACAAGGAAAGAAAAAGAAGAAAATTCTTATTTAAATCATCCTAAAACTGCTGTTAAGAATGCTAAAAAATATTTTAATATAAATGAAAAAGAAGAAGATATAATAAGAACTCATATGTTTCATCATGTTCTAATAAAAAAATTATGTCCCTTAATTAATGCTAAAGAGAAAGCTACTATTAGAGAAAATAAACCTAATTGTAAGGAAGCTTGGGTGGTTTCAATAAGCGATTTGGTAGTATCATTAGTTGAATCACTTAGATTTGAAACCTCTTAT
>CAMENK010000083.1 GCA_945928335.1 uncultured Bacillota bacterium | reverse complement strand
TATTATTTTTATAGAAAGGAGGTAAAAAAACTATGGGAGAAAACAAAGGACAAACTATTTTCTTGTCAGTAATTGGTATTGCAACATTGTTAGTAGCAATTATTGGTGCAACATTTGCATATTTCACTACTAGTATGGGTGGAGCTGCTGCTAATGTTAGTGTTCAAACTGCTTCAATCGGTTCTTCAACATTCACTGCTGATGGTGTAACTGCTACTGGTGTTTTACCAGGATGGACAAGTGGTGCTAAGAATGTAACAGTTTCTTTAGGAACTTCTGACTTAAATGTTGACTATACTTGTAAGTTAAATGTAACTGCAAATACTATTTCTGATTTAAAACTTGCAGTTGCTGGTGAAAATGCTGCTACTATTGATGATCCTTCAGTTAAAACTGGAGAAACAGTTATTGCTAGTGGTACATTAACTTCTGGTGATACTAAGTCTATGACTTATACATTAACATTCCCAGAAACTGGTACTGTACAAGATACCCAACAAGGAGCCACTGTTACTGCTACTGTAAGTTGTTCTACTGCTGCTGGAACCGTATATTATAACGCTACAAATCCAAATGGTACTACAACACCACCAAGTGCTCAATAGTTAACATAGTTAAATTTACTATATTAAGTATAAAATAAACCTTAATTTACGATCAATGTGAATTAAGGTTTTTTTTATGATTTAATGTTGTTTTTTTCTTTAATAAATGGTATTATTTTTATAGATAAGATAAGGGATAGAATATGAAAGAGAAAAAGAATAATAATTTTAAAATATATTTGTATGCAATTATTACAATTTTAGCATTTATTTCAGTTTCTGTTGGAGCAACTTTTGCTGTTCATTATTTTGTTAAAGGAAATGAAGATACTAAGCCCATTAAAATTAAAACTGCTTATGTTCATGCTATGTTTGAGGCTACAAATAGTATTAATAGTTCTGAAATCCTACCTGGTTGGAGTAGTGAGCTTAAATTTGTTATTACAAATGTTTCAAAAGAGGAAAGTGCTATTGGAAATTATACATTAATGTGGGATATAGAAGAAAATGAGTTAGAAAGTGATGATTTTGTTTATACTTTAACTTGTAAAAGTTATTTAGGTGATATAGAATTAGCTGAAAGTGAAACTAATAAAATAATAAAGATTACTTCTCCTAGAAGAGTTCCAAGCGCTAGTAGTTCAATTGGAACAGGACTTATAAATACTGGTGTTAGACATGAATATGTTTTAAAGTTAATGTTTAATGAAACAGGTAGTAATCAAGATGAGTTAAAGAGTAAAACTTTTAAAGCTAAAGTTTATGCTAAGGGAGAACCTAATGTATAAGATAAGAGGTGTTTTATGGAGGATAAGAAACGAAATATTATATTAAGTTTATTTAGTATAGGTATTGTTATTATGATTGCTGTTGGACTTACTTTTGCTTATTTTAGTACTTCTATGACTGGAACTGCGGGTATTACAAATATTACTACAGGTACTATTGGAAAGATAACTTTTGATGGTGGAGCTGATCTTCAGACTTCATCTGAAATTGAACCTCCATGGACTGAAAGTAAAACTTTTACTATTACAGTAGCACCTTCAATAGTTAGTCAGACTATTTATGTTTGGATGGATTATTCAAATACTGTTCCAGAGTTAACTTTTAATGTTAGTAATACTAATGATGGCGCTGTTGGTGATGTAGTTCTTGATACTACTGGTACTACTAAAACAGTTAAGCTAGTTGAAAAAACTTTTGAAGCTAGTACTACTACTCAAGTAATTGAATATACAATTACCGTAACTTTACCTGAAACTGGTGTAAATCAGAATCAAAATCAAGGTAAGAGTTTTAATGCTTCTATGTATGCTAATTTAGGTGAAGAGGATAAAGTTTATTATTATAATGAAAGTAATCCTACTGGAACTACTACTAAACCAACTTCATAAGAGTTGGTTTTTGTGTAATTGAAATGTTATTATATATTTGATATAATATTTCATGAGAGGTTTAAAGAATGAAGGATAAGGTTAAAAAGAAAGTTGATTTTAATAGCTTATGTAAAAAGATTAGTAAATTATTTAAGAAATATTTTAGTACTAATATATTGTTCTTAACTTATACTATTTCTTCTCTGTTTAATGGTTTTTTACTTAGGTTATTAACACTTGGTAATGTAAGTGATTTGAGAGCTTTTATTTGTGATTTTATTGTTATTATTGTTTTGGGCTCATTTGGTTATTTAATTAAGCCTAAACATCAGTTTAAGTATTTCTTTGGACTAAATATTTTCTTTACAGCAATTTGTATTATAAATCATGTTTATTATACTCATTATATGAGTTTTGCAAGTGTTAGCTTGCTTGGAACACTAACATTTTTAGCAGATGTTAGTGATGCAGTAACAGCAAGATTACAATTAAAATATTTTATTTATGCAATAGCGCCTTTAGTAATGTTAATAGTAAATAGAAAACTTTCTAAGAAGAATTATTATTATGAAGTAGGTAAAGATGAAAAAGGTATGGTAATGTTTAGAAGAACTTCTATTAGTGGTTTAATTTTGGCTATCATAATTGCTTTTACGATGACTAGTGCAGATGGTAGTAGATTGGTTAAATTATGGAATAGGGATTATGTGGTTAAAAGATTCGGAATATATTCTTATACTTTAAGTGATGTAATTATGAGTATACAACCAGCTATAAGTCCAATGTTTGGTTATGATAAATCTGCAAAAGAATTTAGAGATTTCTATTCGTCTGTTGATAATAAGAAAGAAACTAATAAATATACTAATATTTTTGAGGATAAGAATGTAATTTTTATACATATGGAAAGTATGCAGAATTTTCTAATAGATTTAGAGGTTAATGGAATAGAAATTACTCCTAATCTAAATAAATTAAGTAAGGAAAGTTTATATTTTAGTAAGTTTTATCCTCAGATAAGTGTTGGTACTAGTAGTGATACAGAGTTTACTTTAAGTACTGGTATTTTACCTAGTAGTAGTGGAACTATATTTGTAAATTATTATAATAGGACTTATGAAACAATACAGCAATTATTTAATGAAAAAGGTTATTATACATTTAGTATGCACGCTAATAAAGCTGATTATTGGAATAGAAGAACTATGTATAAAACATTGGGATATCAAGATTTTTATGCAATGGATTC
>CAMENK010000082.1 GCA_945928335.1 uncultured Bacillota bacterium | reverse complement strand
ATACTTTAGGAGTTTATCTTACTGAAAATTTAATAACAATAAATATAGATTCAATATTTCTAAGCATAGTAGCTATAGGAATATTACATGGTATAGGATATGCTTTAGTTTATTTAGCAGGATATTCTACAGGAGGAGTAGACATATTAGGAATTATATTTCAAAAAAAATTTGGTATTCCATTAGGAAAGTCATTATTAATAATTAAAGCACTTATAATTATAATGGGAACAAGTGTATTTGGAATTGAAATGTTGATAATATGCTTAGTAATAAGATATTTAGAAAGTAAAATAATTGATAACATTTTGATTGGAATAAGTGATTCTAAAGTATTATTTATTAACACTGAAAAAGAGGAAGAAGTTAATAATTATATAATTAAAACAATAAAAAGTGGTACTAGTGAAATTAAAATAAAAAGTGGTTATAAAAAAGAAAATGGAAATTTAATAATGTGTGTAGTACCAACAGAAAAATACATGAAATTAAAAGAAGCAATAAAAAAAATAGATAAAGATGCTTTTATAACTGTAGTTGATGCATATGAAGTATATGGTGGAACTAATAGGTATAAACTACCATTACATGATTTAAGAATATAATGTATAATTGTAGTAGGAGGTAAAAATGAATTTAATAGAAGTAAAAAATGTTTATAAACAATATAAAAATGGTGTAACTGCACTATGTGATATAAATTTATCCATTCCAAAAGGAGACTTTGTATTTATAATTGGATCAACAGCATCAGGGAAAAGTACTTTAATAAAATTATTATATAGACAAGAAAAACCAACTAAAGGTGAAGTATATGTAGGTGGAATAAATGTAGCGAAACTAAGAAATAGAAAAGTTTATAAAATAAGAAGAAAAATAGGAATAGTATTCCAAGATTATAAATTATTACCACAAATGACAGTATTTGAAAATGTTGCATTTGCATTAGAAATATATGGATTACCTGAAAAAGAAATAAGAAAAAGAGTAATGGTTGCAATAGAAAAAGTAGGGCTAAAAGAAAAGTTTAGAAGTTATCCTGATCAATTATCTGGTGGAGAACAGCAGCGTGTATCAATAGCAAGAGCAATAGTTAATAATCCTAAAATCTTAATTTGTGATGAACCTACTGGAAATCTAGATCCAGATACATCATTAGGAATAATGGAAATAATAAATAAAATAAATGAAGAAGGAACTACAATAATAATGGCTACACATGATAGAGATATAGTAAATAGATATAAAAAGAGAGTAGTTACTTTAGATAAAGGTATTCTCGTTGGAGATAGAGAAAAAGGAGGATACAATAAATAATGAAAGCATTAAGAATATTAAGAAATAACTTAAAAGATGGAATAAAAAGCGTATTTAGAAACTTTTCTCTAAGTTTGGCAAGTATAAGCTGTATAACAATAACATTAATATTAGTAGCAGTTTCAATAATATTATCAGAAAACATAAAGAATTTTACAGAAGATATTGAAAAAGATGTAACGATAGTTGTTTACATTGATAAAGATGCAACAGAAGAAGATAAAGAAGCAATAGAAATAAAGATTGATTTTATGGACAACATTGAAAGTGTAACTTTTATGTCTAAAGAAGAAATAAGAAGAGATATGGCTGATGATTCAGAAGGGTTAGGGACAATATTAAATGAATATGATGAAACAACTAATCCATTACTTGATGAATACTTAGTAAAAGTAAAAGATACTGAAAAAATAGGTGAAACAGCTAAAAGTATCAAAGCAATAGACAAAGTAAATACTGTAAAATACGGTGAAGGAATGGTAGAAGAACTAGTCAAGATATTTGATATAGTTAAAAAAATAACTCTTTGTATAGTAGTTGGATTAATAATTGTAACAGCATTCCTAATAAGCAATACTATTAAAATTACTATATCAAATAGAAAAAGACAAATAGAAATAATGAGACTAGTAGGCGCATCAAATTCTTATATAAAATTACCATTTTTCTTTGAAGGAATTATCTTAGGATTTTTAGGAAGCATAATACCTATTCTCATGAGCTGTTATGGTTATATAATACTTTATGATAAATTAAATGGTATATTATTTACAGAAGTTATAAGCCTAGTACATCCTGATAAAATATTACTACAATTGTCTGTAACATTAGTCGCTATAGGTGTTTTAGTAGGTGCTTTTGGTTCTTATAAAGCAGTAAGGAGGTATCTAAAAATATAATGAAAAAAAAGATAATTTTTGGAATTATATTTCTAATTACTTTTACAATACTACCAATAAATACCAAAGCTACAACACTAGGAGATTTATATGATGACTTATATGAATTAGAGCAACAAAAAGAAGAAAAAGATAATGAGAAACAAATATCAGAAGCAGAATATAACAGAACTAATGCTGAGATAATACAGATAGAAGAAAATGTTAGTAATTTAAATGCTAGAATACAAGAGGCAACAGAAAAGATAAAAGAGTTAGAAGAAGAAATTCAGAAGAAAGATGAAGAAACAAAACAAATATTAGTTTTTTTACAACTAACAAGTGGTGAAAAATCCTATCTAGAATATATATTTAAGGCAAAAACTTTTACTGATTTTATTCATAGAGTTTCAGTTGTAGAACAACTAAGCAAATATAATACTAATCTAATTAAAGAAATGAATGATTTAATTAAACAAAACAATGAATTAAAAGAGCAATTAAAAGAAGACATAAAAAAAGAGGAAGCAGAGAGAGAAGTATTAAAAGAAAAATTATCATCAATTAGAAGTAAACTAAGTGAACTTGATGAACATACTACAACTATTGAAGAAGATATTGAAACACAAAAAAGTTTAATAGCTTTCTATGAAGATATGGGTTGTACTGATAAAAGTGATAATCTAGCAACATGTGGAGAAGCGGTACCTTCTGCAACAGGATTTTTAAGGCCAATAACTAAAGGTATATTGACAAGTAGCTATGGATATAGAATAAATCCCTTAACTGGATATGGAACATCATTTCATAGTGGAGTAGATTTATCTGACTCTAGTCCAGCAGAAGGAAAAGACATATATTCAGTCGCACCAGGCATTGTTAGTACAATTCAAAGATGGGGCTGTGGAGGAAATGTAGTATTCATTTATCATAATATAAATGGTACTAAATATACATCAGTTTATATGCATTTATTAGATGTACAGGTGAGTGCAGGAGATGTAGTAACAGCAAATACTATAATAGGTCACATGGGAGGATATTCAACAAGCACTGCGCATGGAGGATATGACTCTTGTACGA
>CAMENK010000081.1 GCA_945928335.1 uncultured Bacillota bacterium | reverse complement strand
GGATTATTTGGGAAGAATATACTAATTAATAATTCACTACTTAAATCGGCATATAACTTATGTGCTTGTTCAATATACTGATTTAAACTATAATCTCTTTCAATTACTATCAAAGCCCCAATTCTATTTCTCTTTAAATATTCAACTGCTTGCATAATTTCATATACTAATTTTTCTCTCTCATCTACAGTTAATACTTTATGTCTTCCTAGTAACTGACTTCTACCTAAATTTTCAAGTACATTTCTAATTTCTGGTTGAAACAATACTATCAAAGCAAGTGGAGCCCAATCAATAACATATTCTAGTAACACACCAACAGTATTTAAATTAAGCCAATCACTTAATAATTTAAGTAAAACAATAACTATAATCCCTTTAAAAATCAATGTTAATTTTATATTCTTTTTAATGTATTTTAATAAATAATAGACAACTATCCATAAAATTGCTATATCTAAAACCTTTGTAAATATATTAAATATCTGTGATAAACTCATAAAAGTTTCCCTCCTATTTACAAGATAATTATAATATAAAAAAGATATATTTACTATATCTTTTTACTTTTTTTTGTTAAGTTTACACCTATTTTATATCATCAAAAATATTTAAAGTTTCTATTTCAGATTTGGTTTCTGTTGGCTCAACTGAAGGCATAACTGGTTCACTAACAGCTTGATTAGAAGCAGGTTTTGTCTCCTCAATTGGAATTTCCATAACAGGAGTATCATTAAATACTGTACTATTTACTTGTTGTGGTTCTACAGGTGTTTCTTGTACTACAGGCTCAGTTTTAGGAATCTCAGTTGGTTCACTATAAAACTGAATTGGAGTTTTTTCTTCTTCTTTTAAAGGTATATCATTTATCTCCATAGTATCTTCAACAATTTCAGATGGTTCAGCAGATGTTTCCAAAGGTTCATTTGAAACTTCTACAGGTCCTAAAGTTTCCATATTTTCTTCAGTTAAACTTTGAGAAGCTTCACTAAGTGTAGTTTCACCATTCATATCAACTGTATTACCAGAAACTACAGGTTCAACTGGACTAGTTGTACTAGACTCAATACTTTCTCCCTTAAATGTATTTTTATTTTTCTTTTTAGATTCTATTAAAAATCCAATAAGTGCAAAGCAAAGTACTCCAGCTGCTACAAAAAACCAAATATAATAGTCAGCTAAAAAATTTATCACACTTTCCATTTCATATCCTCCTTACTATAACATTATTGTATCAAACAATAATTATTTTTTCAATAATATTTTATTCTACAGGCTCTGTATTATTACTAATAATATCTAAGTATTTATTATCTGGCTCTATTTGAATCCAAGTATTGCCATCATTAAGTTTAATTTCTTCATTTGTATCTTTATAATAATATTTGGTTTGTGAACTTCTACTTTCCTTCTTCCATAATATTGGAATAGCATAACCATTTGTAATATAGTAACCTTCACCTTCACCTATATTTTCTAAAACTTGTCTACCATAACTATCATAACTATAATTATGTACTTTATAAGTAATTATATTTTTAGCAGTATATTGAACTCCAGTAATAGCATCTACATGAGGAGTATCTGACATATATCTTAAATATACTTTATTATTTTCATCATATTCATAAGATGTTGTATGATAATTTGAATAAGGTATAATCACTTTATCTGCTTTTATGCTATTTTCATTACTACTAAAATCTATAACATCAACACTATAAGAAAATAAATTCTTTTTATTAGTTGTTGTTCTTATATCTAAATCTGATATACCTTCACTAATCTTACTCATACTTGTAAAACCTGTATGTTCATATGCTTTATCTAAACTTCTATCCCTAAAGAAATATGTTCCTTCATATCTTATTCCATCTATATGATCAATATCTAAATCTGAAATATCATTATAAGCATCAGTACTTCCTCCCCAATGTATATAAATTGCATCATTCTCTAAAGCATAATCTAGAAAATAAGGTCTACTACTTCTAACTGAACCAATCTTTTCTACATCTTTTTGATCTTTAAATAAAGCCATTATTCTTGTTATTCCACCCTCAGCTATAATTTCATAATTTATATAAGATTTATCTAACCCAGCATGTGGCCAAGCACTATGATTATTATTTATCATAACAGCTATAGGTCTTGAATTACTATTTTCATCTATTATTTGTACTTTTTTTTCTTCTTTTTTTATAATTTCTTCGAAACTTTTATCTTTTAATATATATTCCTTAACACCAAAATACCCTCCAGCAATTAAACCTAATACTAAAATAAATATTACTACCTTTTTCATCATACACCTCTAGGATAAGTATACTATTTCATATTTCATTTATAAATCTTTATTTACATACTTAACACTTTTAATGTAAAGAAGCATGTACTATTCAGTACATGCCTCCCCGTAGTATATTTCGTACGGATTTGATGCTCTTCCATCCCCTTTGGATATCAGATTTATAAATGTTAAAATAAAAAACTCTTTGGCTTTTCGTTAGATTAGCTATTAAGATTATTTTTATTTAAACTTGTTTTAAATAAAAAGGCAACAATGCCAACAAACGATGTGTTCGTGGTATGTTGCTTAAATTGGTTCAAAAGGGGTTAATCCCTTTGCCAAATGATATTGGCTCTGTCAATATCGTAGTGGATTACTATCTTGTCTTAAAGATATCTTTTTACCTTTTATCTTTATTTAGATTTGTAATATACATCTATTGTATAATCTTTATTAATATTCTTTATTGTATATACTGCAACTCCATCTACACTTGAGGCATTTGGATTATTTTTTTCGTAAACCAATGTTTTTAAATCTATTGCTTTATTATCTACTAACACTTTCTCTATTTCATAACCCTCATCTGCACTCATGTAAATCTTTAAGTCTTCACCCTTTTCTAAAGATATGTTACCACCTACTAATCCTTGTTCAGATGTGATTGTTCCACCTTCATTTCTAACTCTCATTGATACATTAAATGATGTCTTTTTTACAAATAATATTGTAATACCAACAACCAATAATAAAAATAAAAACGCTGAAACTAATATAATTATATTTTTTTTCATATAAATATCCTCCTTTAAATTTTTTTCCTTAAAATGTTTTTATATGACTAATCTTAATATCTTACAAAAATATTTTATCACACGACATCGGTTTAAACAACTGTGATTTCAAAATTCACTAAAAAAAATTATATGTATTATATGTAAATGTCAAGGTCAAAACCTAAAAAAAAGTCAAAGTTAAAATCTTATAGTTT
>CAMENK010000080.1 GCA_945928335.1 uncultured Bacillota bacterium | reverse complement strand
CCAACATTACTTTTATAATAACCAACTACTTTAAGTTTATTATCATTTACTTTAGTATCTATAGTTTTACCTATTTTATATGTATCACTATAATTTTCATTTACTATAACTTCATATTCATTTACCGGCAAATTACCCTTAGTCAATGTATAATCAGTTGCTAAAGTATAATCTAATATTTTTACATCTTCACTTGATTCATAACTATACTCACGATTATTATTTATTATAGTAACAAATTCATCATTATTTGCATAAATAGAAGGACTATCTAAATCAACAATACCCACTATTTTATAGCCTTCAATATCTCCAACTTTAACTAATAAATCAATATAATTATTATATTTTCCATATCCAGCCATTTTAGCATTAGAATCATTCTCAAATAATCTATCTAATACAAGTTTATCAACAAGTATTTCTTTACTGTTTTCTATATTTCTACCAATTATTATATCTTTATCATTTATAGTATTTTTATCAGTTAATGAACCACTTATGTTAATTGAAAAACCATAAGTTTGATAGAATTTATCTAAATCAGCTTGGAAAGTTACTAAAGAATTCCCAGGTATTATATAACTAACTTTATCATACTCTTTATAACTATTATAATCATCAATAGATACACTCTTATCATTTATTATTAAATAATTATCATTGTACGTAATAAAATCTTTTTTCTCTACTTTTAGAGTTGCAAGAATACTAGAAACTGAAAATGTTATAAACATCGCACTAGCTACAAAACCTAATAATAAGAACTTCTTAATAGCTTTATAGTTTAATACTTTTCTTATACCTTGTACTAAAGAACTTACTGGATTATAAATACTAGAATATTTTAATTTATAATTTTTATCTATAATATTATTAAAATCAAAATTATAACTTTCATAAATACTTTTATCTATTCTCTTATAATGTTCATTAACTAATTCTATATTAGAATCATTACCTAAAACTTCTACTTTTTCTTGTGTTTTACTTTGTATATAAATATTTCCATTCTTTATAACTATATCAAATTTAAGTTTTTCTTCATTATCATTATAATAATTAACTTCTAGATTATCTGTCTTAATAGTTTCTTTATTTTTAATATCTTTTAAATATATTTTACTATCTAATCTATAATCTAAATCACCAATTTTATCATTAGTTTCATCACTTTCAACTTTACCATCTTTAATATGTATTATTCTATCTGAATAAAACTCTGCTATATCTCTTTCATGCGTTACTAATATTACTAATCTTTCACGAGATATAGATTTTATAATATTCATTATTTCTAATGTATTTTGGCTATCTAAATTACCTGTAGGTTCATCTGCAATGATAATTTTAGGATCTTTAACTATAGCTCTTGCTATTCCAACTCTTTGTCTTTCACCACCACTAAGCATATTAGCAAGCCTTTTTCTATATCTATACATTCCTATTTTTTCTAATACATAATTAACACGCTTCTCTATTTCATTTTTGTCTTTAATACCATTCATCTTTAAAACTAAAGCAACATTATCAAAAACAGTCATAGAATCTATTAAATTGTAGTCTTGAAATATATAACCTATTTTTAAACTTCTTATTTTATCTATTTTACCAATACTTCTTCTAGTTATTCTTTCTCCGTCAACATAAATACTACCACTATTAACTTTATCTAAACCACCTATAGCATTTAAAAGTGTAGTTTTACCACATCCACTTTCACCTAAAAAAGTAACTAGTCCATTTGATGGAAACTCTAAAGAGGTATTATCTATAACATGAATTTCATTTTTCTTATGTCTATTAAAATACTTATTTACTTTACTTAATTTAATCATTATTACACCTCTTCCCTATAAACACTTAGTTGACTGTTCTTAAATAACTTTCTAGAATATTTACTACTTAATAAATAAGACATGACTAATAAAATTAAATATATAATTATGTTTTCATAAATTCCTAAATAACTAAGTGTATCTTTTAAAGAAGGTAAATTAATAACATTATTATTAACTAATATTAAGAAACATAAATATATTAAATATGTTAAATTAGTTATTGTTAGTAATTCAATATCTAATAATCTCTTAGTAGTTCTAACACTACCACCTAACATTCTTATAATACTAAAATAAATATTTCTAGATTTAAGTATTAATTTTATTACAAAATAACTTATAAAGAACAATACTATAATTAAAACTATCATAACTATTAACTTAGCAATTTTAATAGCCTCCACTGAACCTGATATATACATTCCATCCTTTAAATAAAATGTATCAAATCCCATATCTTTTAGATTATCTATAACACCTTCTGCATTCCTATAATCATTTATAAATACACTAGATTGATAAATATCAGTTTCAAATAATTTATTATAATCATTAGTATTCATATAAATACTTGTATTATATTCATCATAATCTATACCTAATAATTTCTTTTTATTATTTTTATTATATTGATTAGTAATAGTTAAATCTAATGTATTAGAAGAATACTTATTATTCATAGTTATTTTTAAAGGAGTTTTTTTACAATTATAATTCTTACAATACATAGAATTATTTTCACTTATATATACTTCTCCTTCAGGTACTTTATCACTAGATACTAATAATTCAGGATATATATATCTTTCAATAACTTTACTTTCATTATATTCAAAAATTAAATTACTATAATTTTTAATAATACTCTTACTATATAAATCTATAAGTTCATCACTCATATAAAAATAAACATTATATGTATAATCACTATCTATATAATTTACACCTACTATTTTAACTTTATAAGGTTTACCTTCACTTGTGTATAAATCATTTAATTCTAATTCTGTACCTATTAAATTATTGGATTCTGAAAGATACCAATTATCTTTATCACCACTAACAATTATTTCATTAGGATTTTTAATAGTTTCGCCCTTATCTACCTTTCCATCAAAAGTATTAAATTCTTTTATATAACCATCTAAATAAATTTCATCATTATATATATTAACATTTTTATCATATAATAAATCTTTTCTTAAAATATAATCAACATTATCTATAAGACTTATTTTTTCATAATCTTCTTCAGTTATAGAAGTATTATCTAATTTTTTAATCAATATTCTTTTATCTATATCTTTATCATTAAAAAATTGAATATAACCATTTATAGAACTTTCATATTCACTTTCTTGAAATGAAGCATAAGTCATACTAATTGCAAATATTATAAATAAGTATACAAAACTTAATAATAGAAATTTAGGTATTATATTAAATGTATTTCTTATACCTAGTCTTAATTTAGAAAATAATCTTGCATCTTTACTATAACTCTTATTAAAGTTTTCAACTCTATCATATTTTTTAATATTTGAATCTTCTATAATTCTTCCATCATGCATAGTTATTTTTCTAGTTACATAATCCTTAACTTGATCATAATTATGAGTAACAATTATAACTAATTTATCTTTACTAATTTCACTTAATAATTTAATAATACTACT
>CAMENK010000079.1 GCA_945928335.1 uncultured Bacillota bacterium | reverse complement strand
ATAAAGAAAATAATCATGAGCAAATTATTCTAAAAAATGAAGATGGAGTATATGTTCAAACTCAAAAAAGTACTAAACAAAAATTATAGTTTATTTAATTGGAGGAAATCTATGAATAAATTTAAAGTAAATAATATATTTTCTGATAATGGTAAAGTATTAAATGAAATAGTTAGTAACTTTTTTATATCTTTTCTAGATGAAGAATTGAATTTTAGTGATGTAAGTTATGATATAGTTTAGATAGGAACAAAATTATTACTGAAAATTATAAAGTAGGAATTTATTTAAGATTATCTAGAGAAGATGAAAGTTTAGGTGAGAGTGGTAGTATATCTACTCAAAGAGATTTATTACTAAATTATATAAAAGACAATAATTTAACATTTATAGATGAATATGTAGATGATGGTGTATCGGGAACAACATTTGATAGAATTGGTTTTAATAGAATGATTAAAGATTGTGAAAATAAAAGAATAAATATGATTATTACTAAAGATACATCTAGATTAGGACGTGATCATATTGAATTTGGATTTTATGTTGAAAGGTATTTTCCAGAACATGGTATTCGTTATGTTGCTGTTAATGATGGAATAGATACAGAATCAAATACAAGCGCTAATGATATGTTAGTATTTAAAAGTGCTTTTAATGATATGTATGTTAAAGATATATCAAATAAATTAAGAAGTTCTTTATATGTAAAAAAAAGAAATGGACAGTTTGTCGGAGCTTATGCACCTTATGGGTATAAAAAGTCTGATGAAGATAAACATAAGTTAATAATAAATGAAGAAGAAGCAATTGTAGTTAGAAGAATATTTAATATGTTTGCTAGTGGATTATCGATATCTAAAATATGTGAAGTTTTAACTAATGAAAAAGTTCCAACTCCTAGTATTAGTAAAAATATGAATATTGGACAAAATAATTTTCATTATGGTGTATGGTCTACTAGAACAGTTGATGATATTTTAAAAAATCCTAATTATATTGGTAATTTAACTCAGTGTAAGCAGAAAAAAATAAATTATAAATCCAAAAAGAGAATTCATAATGTACAAAAAAATTGGATAACTGCACTTAATGCAATTCCAAGAATAATAGATGATAGTTTATTTAATTTAGTGGAAGATATGTTTAAAAGTAATAAAAATAGAACTAAAGAAGATGGGATAACTAACAGTTTATTATTAAGAGGTTTAATATTTTGCAAAGAATGTAAGCATACTTTTGGCTTTAGAGCACAATACCAAGATACAAAAAAATATGGAAAAGTATGTAGAATATATGGTAATTGTAATTATTGGGCTAAAAGAAAAAAACAAAGGGTTTGTACTCCTCATAGTGTTAAATATAATGAAATTGAAGATGTAGTGTTAGAACAACTTAAAGATTTGTGTAATAAATATATTGATTCTAATGAACTTAAAAATAATTTAATAAAATCAAATAAATTACAATTAAAAAAAGAAAACTATAATATAGAAATTTTAAAATTAGAAAATAATATTAATATATTAAATAAAAAAATTGGTATATGTTATAATGATAAACTTGATGGAAATATATCATTAGATATGTATAAAAGAACATACAATAATTTTGTTAATGAGATTAAAGCAAATGAATGTAAAATTGATGAATTTAAAAGAAAAATATATAATATAGAGAATAATAAAACTTATGATGATGACTTTTTAATAAACAGAATACAAAAATTTTTAAATATGGAGAATTCATCAAGAAGTTTAATAGCTAGTTTAATTGATAGGATAGAAATATCTGAAGATAATAAAATAGATATTTATTATAAATTTAAAATAATTTAAAGTGTTTTTAATGTTTTTATAGTATATAGTATTAGGAGGTAATATTTGAAACAATAATAACTCTTTGGGATAAAGAAGATGACTATGTAAAACTTGATTTTGATTTAAACTAAATGACTCACTTAATATTGACTTAGTGTGTCATTTAGTTTAAAATTATATTAGGTGATTAAAATGTTGTATTTTCATAAAGAATTAAAAGAAAAATTAAAATCTGATTATCAGATACAAAAGGCAGTAAAAGAAAAAAAATATTTTAAATTAGATGATGGATTATATTCAGATAAACCAAATACTAATTATATTGAAATAATTGCTAAAAAGTTTCCAAACTTTGTTATATATGGTGATTCCGCATATTATTATCATAATCTCACTGACTTTATTCCAAGTAAGGTTGTTTTAGCAACAACAAAAAATAATAAAATTAGATCAAAATTTGTTAAACAAGTTAGATTAACTGATGAATTATTTAATATAGGGATAACTAAAATTCAAATAAATGGTGTAACAGTTAATATATATGACAAAGAAAGAATGCTCATTGAACTTGCTAGAGGTAAAAATCAAATGGGATATGATATGTATAAAGAAATAATTGCTAATTATAGAAAAATTGCTGATAATCTTGATATGGAAAAAATAGAAAAATATTTATCATATTTTCCTTATGAAGATAAATTATTTGAAATAATACAAGATGAGGTGTTTTAATGAACTTAAATGACTTAGTTAATAATTACTTATCATTAGGATATGAAATTGCTGATGCACAATCTAAAGTATGTCAGGATTTAATTTTATATAAAATAGGTAAAAGTAAATATTCATACAATATTACTGTTAAGGGTGGCGTAGTAATGCATAATTTAAGCAAAAGTACAAGACGCGCAACAAGAGATTTAGATTTAGATTTTATCAAGTATTCTCTTGATGATAATTCAATAATAAATTTTATAAATGAATTAAATAAAAATGATAAAGAATCACTAATAAAAATCAATGGTAATATTGAGAAGCTACATCATCAACTATATGATGGTAAGCGTGTTAATATATCAATTACTGATAACTATAATAATTCTCTTGAAACAAAATTAGATATAGGTGTACATAAATATTTTGAATTAGAACAAGATGAGTATATATTTGATTTTGATATTCTAGAAGGAAGTGTATCACTGCTTATAAATTCACCTGAACAAATGGTCTGTGAAAAATTAAAATCTTTATTAAAATTTGGCATTCGTTCTACTAGATATAAAGATGTTTTTGATCTTTATTATTTTATAAATAATGGTATTTTAAATAAAGACAGATTACTAAAATACATTGATTTACTAATTATTAAAGATAAAAATATAAAGCAAAATACAATAAATGAAATAATATTAAGATTAGATACAATTTTGAATAATAGAAGATTTATTGCTAGACTAGATAACGCAAGAAGTAATTGGATTGATATACCAGTAGAGGATGTAATTGCTAATGTGATTTTATATTTTAATTCTTTAGAAACTATTCAAGTGTAATAATATATGGTATTGATATTTTCATTTTTAAAAGCAATAAAAAAATTTAAAACTTTCATGTGTTTGAGTAGTGACCCCTTCACTTAATAAAAGTTTTAAATTTCAAAGTGAGTGGCCTACTAATAGTAGTCAATCTTATATTTTAGAAACAATTCTTAATGATGTTT
>CAMENK010000078.1 GCA_945928335.1 uncultured Bacillota bacterium | reverse complement strand
TACACAATGCATTATCAAAATTTGAATATATTACTTCAGAAAGTGAAGGAGAAGAGCCAAATAGATGTGTTGTAATTAAATATAAAGAAAAAACAAAATAGCTACCAATAAGGTAGTTTTTTTGTACTTAATATTTCCCGGGAAATAAATGTTTGACATCTAATTAACAAAAGTATAACAAATAGTTTATAAAATAAATAATTATTGTATAAATAAAAATACAATTTACATTTAATAAATAAAGTGATATAATCACTCACGAATGGAGGAGTTTAAATGGAAGATACAATAGCCGCAATTGCAACTGCAGCTGGAATAAGTGCAATAAACATTATAAAAATCAGCGGAAGTAAATCAATTGAAATAGTTAATAAAATTTTTACAGGAAAAAATTTAAATGAAGTAGAAACTCATACAATACACTATGGTTTTATTACATATGAAAATGAAAAAATAGATGAAGTATTAGTATCTGTATTTAAATCTCCTAGGACTTATACGGGTGAAGATGTTGTAGAAATAAACTGTCACGGAGGCATTGCAACAACTAATAAAATACTTGAAGTTTTACTAGTATCTGGCTGTAGATTAGCTGAGCCAGGGGAATTTATAAAACGTGCTTTTTTAAATGGAAAAAAAGATTTATTAGAAGTAGAATCAGTGGAAGATATAATAAATGCTAAAACAGAAAAAGCTAGAAAAATGAGCATGAATGGAGTATCTGGAGAATTAACAAAAATGATAAAATCACTAAAAGAAAAATTATTAAGCATAATTGCTAATATTGAAGTTAATATTGATTATCCAGAATATGAAGATGCAATTCAAATAACAAATAAAATATTAAAAAATAATATAGAAGAAATAGAAAAAGAATTAAATAAAATATTGCAAGAATCAGAAAAGGGAAAATTAATAAAAAATGGTATTAAAATTGGTATTATAGGAAAACCTAATGTAGGAAAAAGCACTTTGCTAAATAAACTATTAAATGAAGAAAAAGCAATTGTAACTGATATAGAAGGCACAACTAGAGATATAGTTGAAGGAACGATTTATTTAAAAGGTATTCCTCTACATCTAATAGATACAGCTGGAATAAGAAATACTGATAACATTGTAGAAAAAATTGGTGTAGAAAAAAGCAAAAAAATTATAGAAGAAGCAGATTTAATAATAACTATATTTGATGGAAGTAAAGAATTATCACAAGAAGATATTGAAATAATAAATAAAATTAAAAATAAAAAGGTAATAGCAATAGTAAATAAAATTGACTTACCAAATAAAATAAATGCAAAAGACTTATTAGATTTTAAAATAATAAATGCTTCATTTAAAAATGACATTGGAATTGAAAATCTTTATAATAAAATAGAAGAAATGTTTAATTTAAAAGAACTAGATAATCAAGATTTAACATACATATCTAACGCAAGACAAATTGCGCTTATAAAAGAATGCATGGAAATAATAAAAGAAATAAAAAAATCTAATGATTCAAACACTGAGGTTGACTTAATTCAAATAGATCTTCAAAGACTTTGGGAAACTTTGGGTGAAATAATAGGAGATACATACAAAGAAGAATTATTAGATGAAATATTTAGTAAATTTTGTTTAGGAAAATAGGAGGAAAATTATGTATGAAGTAATAGTAATTGGCGGTGGTCATGCAGGATGTGAAGCTTCACTAGCAACATCAAGAAAAGGTCATAAAACTTTACTTATAACTGGAAATATAAACAATATAGCAGATATGCCGTGTAATCCTTCAATAGGAGGTTCAGCAAAGGGAATAGTTGTAAGAGAAATAGATGCCTTAGGCGGAGAAATGGGAATAAATGCAGACAAATCTCACTTACAAATAAAAATTTTAAATAGTAAAAAAGGTCCAGGAGTCAGAAGTTTAAGATGCCAGGCAGACAAAACAACATATCCTAAGAATATGTTAAAAGCATTAAATAATGAGAAAAATTTAGAAATTAAAGAAGAGTTAGCAAAAAGTATTATAGTAGAAAATAATGAGATAAAGGGAATAATAACAGAAAAAGACGAAATAATAAATGCAAAAAAAGTAATTATAACTACTGGCACATACTTAAATGCTGATATTTTAAGAGGACACAATAAAGAAAAAGGTGGTCCACATGGTGAAAAACCATCACTATATTTAAGTGAAAGTATGAAAGAAAATGGTCTTACCATGAGAAGACTGAAAACTGGAACCCCACCAAGAGTATTAAAAAGTTCAATCAATTATGAAGAATGCTCTATAGAAAATGGAGACAAAGAATTATTGAGTTTTAGTAATTTTTATAAACCTAATTATAATATTGATAAACAAGTTCCATGTTACTTAACTTACACAAATGAAAAGACACACAAAATAATTCTAGATAATTTAGACAAATGTGCCTTATATAGCGGTCTTATCGTAGGAATAGGTCCAAGATATTGTCCTTCAATAGAAGATAAAATAGTAAAGTTTAGGGATAAAGAAAGACATCAAATATTTCTAGAACCAGAAAGAAAAGATGGAGAAGAAATTTATGTAGGAGGTTTTTCTACAACAATGCCAGAACAATTACAAGATGAGTTAATTCATACAATGGATGGATTACATAATGCAATAATAACAAAATATGGATATGCAATTGAATATGATGCAATAGATTCCACTGAGCTTAAAATGACTTTAGAAACAAAAAAGATAAAAGGTTTATATACAGCAGGCCAAGTAAATGGTACAAGTGGTTATGAGGAAGCAGCAGCACAAGGTTTAATAGCGGGAATAAACGCAGCTTTAGCATTAGAAGATAAAGAACCACTTATATTAAAAAGAAATGAAGCTTATATAGGTGTTCTTGTTGATGATTTAATAAATAAAGGAATAACAGAACCTTATAGATTATTAACTAGTCGCGCAGAGTTTAGACTATTACTAAGACACGATAATGCAGATATAAGATTAACTGAAATAGGAAGACAAATTGGTTTAATAAATGATGAAAAATATTCAATATATAAACAAAAATTAGAAGACATAAGTAATTTAGAAAAGAAATTAAAAAATATAGTAATAGAAACCAAAAAAAATGATTATTTAGAAAGTATTGGTTCTAGCAAATTATTAGAAAATAAAACAGCATATGAACTTCTTAAAAGGCCTGAAATAAATATAGAAAATATAGAAAAAATGCTTGATTCAAAAACTTTAGAAGAAATAAAACAATATAAATATTATGATAAGGCTAAAGAACAAGTAGAAATTGATATAAAATATAAAGGTTATATTGATAAAACAGAAAAAGAAGTAGAAAAAATGCTTAACTTGGAAAAGAAAAAAATTCCAGAAGATATAGATTATTCAAAAGTTAGAAATATTGCAACAGAGGCAAGACAAAAATTAGAATTAGTAAGACCTCTTACAATCGGACAAGCTTCCAGAATTAGCGGAGTAAATCCTGCTGATATAACAATGCTTCTAATATATTTAAAGAAGGAATATCCACATGAATAAAGAAGAATTTATACAAGAGTTAA
>CAMENK010000077.1 GCA_945928335.1 uncultured Bacillota bacterium | reverse complement strand
GAAGAAACAGAATCTTTTATATAAACAATATAAGAATTATCTTCACCATCAATAGGCACTACATAAACATCATCCATATTACTTTCAATATCTCCAGAATCAAAATTATCAGAACCTGACACTGTAATATCATTAGAAGTAATACCTTTTATAATCCATGTATTACCATTATTAGGTCCTAAGTAAGGAGTTGACTCAGGTGGTAAAACTATACCAGTACTTCCAACTATTCCATAAATATTTCCAAGATTATAAACATATATTTGAGCTTTAGTAAAAGTACTTAACAAACTCATAGAACTAAAATTTAATTGTACTATATTTCCATTATTTATAATCTCTATATTAGTAGAACCTTCTTCTGCAGAAATAACACCCAAATTAACATTAGAAGAAACAGTTAATCTTGTATTGCTACGAATAGTTACATCAGAAGGAACCAAAGTAGATGAACTTTTTACCATATTTAAATTTTCTAAGTAAATTCCATCTTTTTCTCCATCCTGTACACCATTAAAAAGTACATTACCATTTACTACAATATCATAAGCGTTATTACCACCAATAATATCTACTTCAGCTTTAGGAGTATTAACATAAAAATTATTTTCTACTATCAATTCACCAGAACCGGTTACATCAATAAGCAAATCACCCATATTAGCAAAATCATAAACTAAATCACCAGTTATTCTAAGAACATGATCATTAGTATCCAAATTTATTCTTTTACCTATATTTACAGTACCAGATACAGTAAAATCATCAATAAGTTGAATTGTATCTCCATTAGTTGCAGAGATCAAAATTTCTCTTAATTGCTCCTCACTTGAAACTTGCCAAATTTGACCTCCTAAAAGATTTTCATCTGTAGCGCCAATCTGCGTTGAATAAACATTAAAATGAAGTGACATTGATTCACTTGAATATAGTGAAGTATTCACAGTTTGATACATTCCATAATCTAACCTATAATAAACCGCACTTTCACCATTTGGATCTAGTAATATTTCTCCTTTATATTCATCATTACTTATAAGAGTCAAATTTTTAACTGGATTAGTACTATCTGTTTCTACATTATCAGGTATAGGATTAAGCGCAGCATAATTAGTTAAACCTCCAGCCTCAATAACCTGATCAGTAACTTCATATAATCTATAATATAATACTCCAGCATTAGAAACAGTACCTTCATAGTTTAAACTAAGTGTATATTCTAAATCTAAAGTTCCATCATTTTCAATTTTAATATATTTTGTTCCTTTAGTAATATTACTCATATTAGTTTCATATAACAAAGTCTGTGTTTGTTCTTCATCTAATATTAAGTTTCCTACATCATCATAATGTGTTACAACATGTGAAATTTTACCAAAATTAATAGCAACCCCATTACCAACATATTCTTCATAAAGCCAAGAATAGGTCTTAGATAAAATTCCAACAACTAAAAGGCATATAACAAATATCCTAAAATAGTTTAATACTTTAGAATTTTTATTAGTAACTTTTTTTAAAATTGGATAAATTTTATTATTAAAGTAGTCTTTTACTTTCATATTACACCTACTTAATTACCTTCTTCTACTTTAATAATTATATAATACTTTATACATAAAATCAATTAAGTGACTACAAATTACGACATAATTTTACTATAAAAAGTCTAGTTATTTTTTAACTAGACTTAATTAGTATTATTTTTACTTTTTAATTTTTTCTTTACTTTTTTATTTTTTAGCTTAATTTCTTTATTAATTTCTTTAGTTAAATCATCACTATTATATAGTACTTTTGTCTCTTCAAGAAGAATCTTTTCTTTTTCTTTATTACTTTCATTCTTTAATTTATCTATTTCTTTTACAACATCTTCAAAAGGAATTTTTACAGTATACTCCAATTCATCTATCTTTTTGAAATCACGTTTAGCTTTTTTAATTTCATCTAATTGTAAACATATAGTTTCTTCTAAAGAAACAGCAGTTTTAGATTTGTTATTTAGTTTTTTTAATTCTTCTAATTGTTTCTTTACCATTTTTTCTAATTCCATTCTTTTCGTTTCTTTAGTCATATTTATAACTTCTAAAACAAATATTAATGCAAAAGGTATAAAAACAAATAACACAAAACCAATTTTATTTCTTACAACTTTACTTATCAAACTTATCAAAACAAACTTATAAACCAATTTTCCATAAACTTGAGACTCATGAACATCAGGATCTATTCCATCATTAGCTTCACCTTTAGTTTTTAAGACTTTAGTATCTTCATTATAAACAATATCAATTACTCTATGTGTAATAACTTTTCCTTTAAATTCACCACTTATACCCTTATAAGTAATAATATCATCTACTTTAATATCATCATAATTAATTTCTTTTATTAAAATAACATCACCATATTTTAAAACTGGAGCCATACTATTAGAAGCAATTACATAAGTTCTAAAGCCAAAAATAGAATTATTTTTTAAAAAAGTATTTTGAAATATTAACACTAAACAAGTAACAGAAATAATAATTAAAACAATAATTTCAATAAAATTTAATAACCATTTTCTCATTAAATATCTCCTTTCCATCATGCATTTAAAAACATTATATTTTCTATAATTACTTGCTTATCAACAATACTATTATCGGCAGTTTTATCTAACTTAATTGTCCAATATATAATACTTTCACTATTAGACTCAACCATAAAATTTTCATAAAATTTCATGTAATTAGTAACTTCCAATCCGTCATATGTAGAAGTAGTAGCTAAATTATTATTAAAATCTTTTATAAATACTTGAGGGCTAGAACATTCAAATGTCAAGTATGGAGCTAATTCTTCAATATCTCCATAAATATTAGCAAAAACTATATCAGTTAATGTAGCAACATTCTTTGTATTTTTCATGACAAATTTAAATCTAACCGTATCATTAGGTGCCATATTTTCAATGACAATATTCTCTTCTTCATACAATACATAATCTTTTCCATCATATATATAAACATCCACATCAACCCCTGAAGAAGCAATGATTAAATCGCGCTCATAATCTATTACTTCTCCATACGAGGGTTCAGTAACCATCCAACTATATGCATAAGTTAATACTAAGACTAATAATATAATATTTAAAATAGTACTTATTTGAATTCTTTTTTTCATAATATCTCCTAGTTAAACACTACCTTAGTTGCATAAGAATAAGTTGATACACCTGCTACTTCTTTATATCTTACATAAACAGTAGTTCCTCTACTAAATGTCATATTAGCATTAGTTACACTTGTCCAAATAGTTGATGAATCATTAGTATACGCATATTCCATTTCTGTAGTTAATCCAGTAATAGTTCTAGAACTATTGTTAGCACTTAATACAGGAGCATCTCTTAATACATTTGCACTTCCAAACTTTATTAAAGCATTGACAAGTGTGTCAGATATAGAAGTATCACAATCCTCATCTCCGCCTTCCAACCAAATTTTTACATTGACAAGTTTTGTAGAATTAGCATCGATTGTAAAAAGTATTTTAGTTAAATCAATTGGATCATTATCATCACTACCTCTTCCACCATTATA
>CAMENK010000076.1 GCA_945928335.1 uncultured Bacillota bacterium | reverse complement strand
CAGCATCAACAGCAAATAGTATTTTATTACCACTAGCTTCTACTTCATAATCAAATCCTTTAGTAACTTCTTGAGTATAAATAGCATATTGTGTTTTATATTCATTCATAGTACCAGTAACTTTATATTTAGTAATGATATTAGCATCAATTAAAACTTTACCATTTACAATTTTAACTGATTTAAATAATAAATCATATCCACGTTGACTGCCTTTACCACCACAAGCATTTTGTGATTCACTTAAATAACCACTAATTGTATAAGGCAATGTAGTTGTTACACCATCTTTAGTATAGGTAACAGTTCCTGTTATTTTAACAATAGATTTATTTGTAACCTCTAATCTCTGACTTCTTAGTGATGTATACTCTAAATATTTACCAGTCTCATCATTTTTAGCCTTACTAGACATTTTAACTTCTGTAGTTCTACCATTATTTTTAATTTCTACTGGAGAATTAACAGTCATTGTTCCAGTTACAGTTTCTGAAACACCATCTTTAACATAAGTAAAAGTCTTTAAAACTTTGATATCAAAATGGTTATATGAAAATTCTTCACTACCTTGACCTCCAGTATCGCCTTCTACAGTTTCTCCATCACCCCAAGTTAACTCTTCTAAAGTTAATGGTGTAATAGTATAATTAACATCTCTATAAGTTTCTTTTAACTTTTCAGCAGCTTTTATAGCTTCTTCTTCAGTATCAAATGGATTATTAACATAATCTTCTACTTTTAAACTTCTTGAAACGACTTCTTCACTTACAGACTTAACATTAGTAATTGTAGAATCAGTTTCATCTCCATTTGCGGCAGAAATATAAGTATCAGCTTCTACTGGATTATCAAAAATTATATTAGTTCTTGTCCATTCTCCATAAACATCTTCATCAGTATTTCTAACTGGAGTAACCTCTTTAGTAACTTCTACATCAGTATTAGTATCTTTAAATTGGTTTAATGCAGCAGTAGCTTCATCCTCAGTGTCAAAAACACCTGATAAACTAACATTTACTTTGAAACTATTAACAACATTTTTTATAAATTTCCATCCACTAGACAATGTCATTTTTACACTTTCAGCAAAAGTTTTAGCTTCACTTTCAGTTTCAAAAGTCTTATCATTTCCATCATCATCTTTATATCTAAAATATTTAGTTTCACCAAGTTCTTCTTCAATTCTAGATATACTTGATACTAAAGTTTGATTTTCATCTTTACTCTGATTTATAGTATCAATTTCATTCACACAGTCAACACTCTCACAAACTATCTCATGACTTTCTCCCTCGATAGTTCTTTCAATTTCTACATCAGTAATATCATAATCACCTTTGTATTCAGGAGCTTCGATTTCTAAATTATCATAATACTCTAAAGCATCAGTTCTTGTAGCAAATAATTCATTAACACTTATAGTTCTAGATGTTTTATTATCTATATCTTCTTCTAAATCATCATGTTCTATTATACTTAATCTGTATCTATAAGTAGTTAAAGATTCCTTATTTGCAGGATCATTATTAAGTAATTCAACTCTAGTAATTAGACTCTTTTCAAAATCTTCAGCATCCTCAAATTTAATTGTTTCAACTCCTTCATCAACCTTTTCCCAAGATGATTCAATAGCTTTAACACCAAATGGTAAAAAGATTAGAAGAGTAGCTAAAACAAATACTTGAAATCTCTTCATTTCAAAACCTCCCTAATGGCTCTATATAATATATAAAATATTAAATTTTGTCAATACAATTTTATAATTTATATATTTAAAAAGCCTTAATATATAATATGCAACAAGCAAAATATAATTAAAAAAACTCATTACTAATAAGTAATAAGTTTAAAATACTTCTTTTAATATAACTAACATATAACTTTTACTATATCCATAATATCTAGAATTTGTAGAACATGTTTGAAGAATTAAAATATTATCATCAGTTTCAAAATTAACACCAGTATCATAATTAGATTTTTCTTTTAATTTATTCAAATGCTCTAATCTTTCTTCTTTACTATCAAATTCTATTTTCATATAATCAAAATCCTCTGTTTCTACATAAGCAGAAACGACTTCATATTTTCTTTCACCATTCTTAGTATTCAAAATTATATATTTATGTTCTTTATAAAAATCCTCATAATAATAATTTTCTATAATTTCATAAGGTAAATCATAAATAAAAGAACTATGACCATAAATAAGTAAAATATCACTATCATTAACACTAACTCTATAATCAAGAAAAATTGATCCTGGAAATTTATAAGTACCATCAGGCATATGATTTAAATAATAATCATTATCACTTCCTTGCATTATAACTGTTTTATAATCAGTATTTTGTATTTCTAAAGTTGCAACTAATTCATTTGTATTATATTTTTCTTGTAATTTAGTTATCTCATCTATATGAACCCTATTATCAACTAAAGTACTCACAATTATAGTATTTTCTTTAATCTTTTCATTTTCAAATTTAATAAAAATCCCAAAACATATACAACTACACAATAAAATACTAAGTAATATAAAATAAACCTTTTTCTTCATAGCATCCCCCATTTGGCTTGATATTATAACCTATGCTAAAAAAATTGTCAAATTACTATCAATTTTAATTTTCTTCATAATCATCTAAAAAACTTTTATAAATACCATCTTTTTTAGTACCTAATACACAATTAAGATTTATATTATCTAAACTTTTAAAAATATTATAATCAACATTACTATTTACTTTTCTTAAATTCTTAATAAGTTCTTTAATCTCTTTTCTTTTACTAATACCTTCATTTTCTAATGAACACATTTCAGTAAACTTACAAGCACAGTTAATAAATTTTAATTCATTACTGTTACACCATGAAATAATATCTTGCTCTTTAACTAAATATAAAGGTCTAATTAGTTCTAACCCTTCAAAATTATCACTATGTAGTTTTGGCATCATTGTTTTAATCTCAGAACCATAAAACATTGATAAAAGTGTTGTTTCTATAACATCATCAAAATGATGTCCTAAAGCTATTTTATTACACCCAAGTTCTTTAGCCTTACTATATAAATAACCTCTTCTCATTCTAGCACATAGATAACATGGACTTTTAGATTCATTATTAGTAACAACATCAAATATATTACTCTCAAACATCTCTATAGGTATATTTAAAATATTTGCATTATCTATTATAAGCTCTTTATTGAACTCATTATAACCTGGATTCATTACAACATAATGAGCAGTAAATTTAATCTTTCCATGTCTTTCTAATTCCTGAACACATTTAGCCATTAAAAATGAATCTTTACCTCCACTAATACAAACCATAATATTATCATTTTCTTTAATAAGTTTATACTCCTGAACAGCTTTAACAAATTTACTCCATATTTCTTTACGATATTTTTTTATAATAGTTCTCTCTATCTCTTTATATCTTTCCACTTCAATCATACTCCTTATTATTTCAAAAACAATTACTATATGATATTTTAACATAAAAGTGTTTTAATAAAAAGAAATTTAATATTAACATCACTAAACCTTTTATGCTCGTAACAAACAATAACTACGACATCA
>CAMENK010000075.1 GCA_945928335.1 uncultured Bacillota bacterium | reverse complement strand
AACTTATTAGTAAAGGATATCCAGCTATTATAAAATAATGTTTCAGAAGAAACAAAAAGGAGGTAAAATGAATAATAGTATATTTTATAACTATAACAGAATAAGAAGTTATAATGCACTCTTTAATTTTATTATTAGTAACAGAGGAGGAGGTAAAACCTACGGTGCTAAAAAGATGTGCATTAATAATTTTCTTAAAAGAAAAGAGCAATTTGTGTATGTAAGAAGATATAAAAGTGAAATAAAAGAAGTCAGAGATAATTTCTTTAGTGATATTTCTCAAGAATTTCAAGGACACGAATTAACAGTAAACGGAAGTAAAATATATATTGATGGTGAAATAGCAGGGTATTTTATACCGTTAAGTGTTTCTCAAAAGTATAAATCAACTGCTTATCCTTTTGTTACTACTATTGTATATGATGAATTTATAATTGATAAGGGACATATAAGTTATCTAAGTAATGAAGTAGAAGTATTTTTAGACCTTTTCGAGACAATAGCTCGTAAAAGAGATAATGTAAAAGCTTTCTTTTTAGCTAATAATGTAACACTTGTTAATCCTTATTTTACATATTTTGATTGTGTACCTAAAAAAGACCAACGTTTTACCTTAGCAAAGAATGGAAATATAATAGTAGAAATGTTTACTGATGAAGAATTTATTAAAGAAAAGGAAAAAACTAGATTTGGACAACTTATAAGTGGTACTAAATATGGTGATTATGCTATTAACAATAAATCATTAAGAGACAGTAAAGCATTTATTCTTGATAAAAAACCTAAAGACTTATATTTCATATTATCCATATATTTTAATGGAGAAGAGAGAGGAATATACTGCAGTAATTCAGAAGGAATTTATTATTGTTGTAAAGACTTTATGGAAACATCAAAAAATAGATTTACAATTCAAAGTAATGACCATGATTTAAATTTTATAAGAATTATGCAATTGCGTTCCTTTCCAATATTCCAACATATTATAAGAATGTTTAATGTAGGTAAATTAACTTTTGATAGTATAGAAACAAAAACGTTCTTTTTTGAAGTATTTAAAACTATAGGAATAAAATAAAAGAACGTATCAAGATACGTTCTTTAAATATTCTTGTAAAAATTGTTTTGCAAAAACTAGATACCTTGATACAGTTCTAGTAGTTATATTTAATTCCTTTGCAATTTCATAAATTTTAAAACCATCAAAACTCATTTTAAAAGCTTTATACCATTTATAATTGAATTTTTTTAGAGGTTCTAAATATTCTTCAACTATTCTATTATCATCTTTATCTTCTTGACCTAAATAATAATCTTTTATACTGTTACATTCATCATCTAAATCTTCGTCTAATGAAACGGTATATTTAGAATGAATGTTGTTTCTTCCTTTAGTATTATTCATTTTTATTATATTTTTTAAACAATATTTAATGCAATGAACTATCAGTCCTTTTAAATGGTCACTATTTAATACTGGAGCTTTTGATATATAAATATAACACTCTTGTTTAAAATCTTCTAAATCCATATATAGATAAACTCCACTTGTACTATAATTTAAATAAACTGACTTTTCAAAAAATAATCCTAATTCTTTATCGGTTAATACTTTATTTAATAATTCCATAAATTCTCCCCCTATTTAATAATTGCATAAGGTGTTGTTATAATAAGTGTTCCACCCGGTACAATTCTCGCTTTTTTGGACTTAAATAACCCTTCAATAACTTTAGTGCATTCTTTATCTTCATAATAATAAACATCATCATCTTTAGTATATAATTTCATTTTATTTAATTCTTTAACTGTATATTTACAATAATCAAAATATTTTACATCTACTTGTTTCATAATTTTATCAGTTAAACCACAACATTTAATCTCCCATTCACCAGTCTCTTTATTGTGTTCTGCATAACGTTTAGAACCTAAATATTTAAAATCATCAAAACATAACTCATTATCCCAATAACCATATATTTTCTTTCCTATTTTTACACCTTTTACCTCATCAAGTGTTCCATATAAATGTAAACTATCAGTATCACAATATAAAAATCTTTCACGATTATTATTAATAGCTCTTACTAAATAAGCCTTAGCATAAGAAGTTATAAAACTTGCCATTGGTAAATAAACACTATCAGTTGCATATTCTATATGAGTATAATCAATAGAAAATTTATCATTATCAGCATTAAGATTAAATAATTCACATTTTGAAGAAGTACCAAATTTACCATAAAGACCGTTTTGTCTTAATTTTGCAATTGCTCTTAACGAACCGGTATTTTCTTGTTTAATCTTTGACCAAAAGTCTATATAATTTTGAAATAACTTTTTTGTACCTTTAAAACAGAAACATCTTTTTAATTCATATGATTTTAATTCATAGTTTTCAAATAATAATTCTAAAAGAGGATTACAATATAATAATCGTATAGATACTTTCTCACCTTTATTGTTAATATTCTCTTCAATAACCTCTTTACCATCAAAATCAATCGTATCTTTTATTTGTACAAATGCGGTTTTCCCATCTTTTAACTTCATATCATGAATAATTATCTCTTGAATATAAAGAGGATATTGTTTTTTAAAGCTATCAGGTAAGTTTTTGTATGGTTTTTGTTTAACTATGCACTTACCATAAGGGAGAATATATTCTAACATTGTAAAAGGATAAAGACTATTAACATCAAGAACTATTCCATTATGATTATCTAATTTAGAAAACTTTTCTACATTCTTAAAATCTACCATTGATAAACCACCATAATATGAATGTCTTAAATAATGGTCAAGTCCAATATTAAGTTCTGGAAATAATGCTCTAAATACTTTATTTGCTTTTTGTGTGTCATCTTTGCACTCATAGAATTTATTAAGCATTAAAATATTGTCTATCTCTTCCCTTAAATCTTCATTTTCAAACGCATTTTTATAATTGTTAAAATCATCAAGAAGTGTTTCCTTATAATTCTTTAGACTTTGAGCTGAATTAGTAAGACAGTCATAAATAACTTTCTTACCGTTCATATCAACGCCATTGATTATAAGCTGCTTAACAAGATAAGAAAGACTATACACATCTTCATAAATATATTTTAACTCTTCAATTGTCAATTCATCATCAAGAGAACGTTCCTTTTCATAGTCAAGTCCACCTTTGGAAAGTTTTAACCCTAAAAAATCCTTAGAACATTTCTGAAGAGAGTAAGGAGCTATTTTAAAACTATCTTTAAAAGTAATTACTGAGCATTTACCAGTTGCTTGTTTCTTTCCATAAATTCTCAACATATAAAGAATTCCATTTCTATATATAAAATCATAGTCAAATTCATTATATTCTTTTCTTACTGCGGTAGTTTGTTGTACTCTTTTAATAACTGTTTGTTGTAATTCATAATCATAAATCTTTTCTTCTTCTATTTCATTTTTTAACATATGTGCAGGATAGTTATTTAAGAAATAAGTTAAAAATGGTTTTATATCAAAGAAAAGATTATGAGCATATACTGTTACTTCACTAAAAGATGAATTTAAAAGTAAGTCCATAAACTCTTTAACACTATTTCCCCAATACATAATATCACTATCATTAGTAGCACTCATGGCAGCAATTGAGTATGTTAACGCTCTTGTATTATTCTCTAATCCGCAGCTTTCAATA
>CAMENK010000074.1 GCA_945928335.1 uncultured Bacillota bacterium | reverse complement strand
TTACTGGACAACTAAATTTAGTTGTTTTAAATTTTATATACACTTTATTTTCTTCTTTACAATTATATGTATTATAAAACAAACCATAATAAGTTTCGCCTTCATTGCTTATTACTATCATAGGTTTATGAGTTACATTTATTGTAATTAAATCTATAATAGTTAAAATTATTGCTAAACTTAATATAGTAACAATTATAATTTTTAATGATTTTTTCATATTATCACCTGCTTAAATGGTATCATAATTTTATTTACTTGTAAATATTTCTTCAACTTAGGATGCTTAACTTTACAACTTATTTAAATATGTTTTCATCTATTATAGGAATTATATTTATTACAGGTTCTTCATAAGGATGAGTTCTTTTAATTATATTGATTGTTTTACTAACTTCGTCAATATTACATATTAATTCTAATTTTATTTCTTTTATTCTTTGTAATTTATTCTTTTGGCCAATATAAGGATTAGATAGTTTAGTTGGCATATATGTTCCTATACATTTTGTAGTTAATGAACAATTAGTATAATTTCCAATTTTGCCTATACCCTCGTCAAATAAAACTTTTTTTATTTTTTTTAAATGCTTTTTAGGAATTGTTACTGATATATTCACTTTCTTAATATTTATAACCTTTTTTATCATCAATAATTATTATTTCCTATTTTATTTATATTATTATAATTTTTTATTTATATCATATTATTTTTTAGGAGGTATTATTTATGTTTGATTTTAATGAAATTTTAGAAGCATCTAAATTATTAGATATCAAGTTTGACAAATTCAGTATTGACGATTTAATAACTGGTATAAATATAGAATTAGAGCATGGTCTTGTTAATTCTACAACAAATGTTACAAATGATAATTTAATATTAACAATGAAAATAGCATTAGCTCATTTAAATGAATTCCCTGATTATTATAATAAAGATTATGGTTTACCGGCATTTGAGAATAGTTTAAAGTCAAGACATTATTATTTTTTATAAAATTATTTTTTGTGTCTTTTAATTACTAAACTAGTTTTTTCCTCAGCCTTATAAGTCTCTTGCATATAATAAGGCATTGAAAGTATAATACTATCTAAGTATCGCATGTCATCATTTAGTGCATCTATTACTTTGTAATTATCCTCTTTAGCAATTTTTCCTCTCATAAAACTTTCTCTATGATTTGAATTTTCAAATAATAAGTATTTATTATTATCTAATTTAGATTGACAAATATGTATTGTATCGCTTGAAAATTTATACATTAAATTATCAAAAATTTCAAAACCATAGGTCTTTAATAGATATAATATAAATGGTTTTCTTTGTTTTTTATTTGTTTCTAAAAAGGTATAATTATTATCTAAGCAAAATTCAATCCAATTCGCTACTAATAATGATGCAATACCTGCATTTCGATATTCTGGTTTAACATAAAGTCCAATAAAATTACTCGTTTTTAATTTTTCATTTAAATAAAAGTAAATATATCCTTGGCATATTAAATTATTTTGATATAATATATATATTTTAAAAAAATATTGAGTTCTGTTGTTATTAGTTAGTATGGATTTCTGAAAGTATATTCTTTGTGGTAGATTATTATGTTTATAATCATCTTTATATAAAATATTTTGATCAAAAGGTGTTTTTTCTAAAAATTCCATTTTGTAGTCTCCTTATTTTTTTAATTAAAAAAAAAGTAAATCTAAATTTACTAATTTATTTTTATGGGGCGGTATAAGGGAGTTGAACCCTTGCATGCCAGAGCCACAATCTGGTGTGTTAACCACTTCACCAATACCGCCATGTAGATAAGATTATACAATAAATCTTATTACTTTTCAAGTAGTTATGCTTTAAATTGAGTTAATTCAGTAAAAACACTGTTTAAATTTTTATTATTATATTCAGTCTTAATTACTTTTAAATCTTGTGTATAATTTTCTAGGGTTTCTATAGTTATTATGCACATTTTGCTTTTTAGTGTATTTGAAGTTGGTTTATAATATGTAGTTGATAATCTTCCTGTTATATAACTCATCTTATAACCATGAATTATTTCTGAAATCATATCCGTTGATGTACCATCATTCCCATATCCTTCGTCTTCAAAATCTTTTCCTAAGATTTCATAGTTGGTATGTTTATTAACAATTGATGCACATTCACTTGAAAGCCTATTAAATTCATCACTTAAACTAGGTTTTCCATTATAAATCACTTGCCCTGCACTATGTACTGAAATATATGCATGAGAATTCTTATAATGTTTATACATCCAATAAATAAGAGCTTGGGTTTCTGGTTCACTACCTAGAGAATATCCAGGAAAGTATTCTAGTCTTTCTGTGCTTTTTTCTGTTACTAAAGTAAAAGAAGGCTCATAATCTGCAAAGTAAAGGCCACCTGTTTGAGTTGGAAAATTCCTATTTAAGTCTATGCCATTTAGGTTTGCTTTGTAGTAATCTTGTTCAATATTTAAATCATTCTTATATACAAAAGATTCATTATCATTTATTGTTTTTTTGCCAAATAATGAGTATTCATAACCATCTGGATTTACTGTTGGAACTATTATAATTTTATGATTTTTTAATAATTCATTGATTTCTTTATTATTATTTTCATATTCATTAACAATATCTATTGCATATTTTGTTAAAAATAATGTTGGTGCTATTTCTGAAGCATGTATGTTTCCTTCAAACATTATTTCATCTTCTCCATAACCTATTTCAATAGAGTAAATATTTCTTTTGTCATATGATTGCCCTATTACTTCTAGTTTAACCGCCTTAGAATTATTCAAATTATTATATATGTTTTCAAGTTCTTCATAGTGTAAATGTTTTTCAAATTTATAATTTATATGTGTATAAGTGGTACCCTTATTAACATATTTTTCTTTTTTTGTTAAAATTTCTTTAAACTTATCAATATTCATTCCTTTTGAAATATATTCTATTTTTGTATTTGAATTTAATTCACTTGATTCAGTTAAATATTGGTTAATCTCAGAAGGTTCAATAATATTATTCGTTACTATAGTTTCATTAGTATTATAGTTTTTATCATCATTCTTATAAAAAATAAAAAGTATTATACAAACTATTAAAGAAACTATTATTATTTTTTTCATACAAACACCTATTTTATTATATCACATTTTATTGCAAAAAAAAAATTGGCAACTTGCTATTTTCGCTTACACTATCTTCGCCGTTAAAGTGCTTAACTTCTGTGTTCGAGATGGGAACAGGTGTATCCACTTTGCTATCGTCACCAATAAATTGATTATACCATAATTGTTCTCTCAAAACAAGATAATGTGATTAAAATATCAAATTAAGTAGTTAATTTGTCGATCTATTAGTACTAGTCAGCTCAAAATATCACTATTCTTCCACCTCTAGCCTATCAACCATGTAGTCTTCATGGGATCTTATTTCTTAAAGAAAGGGAAAACTCATCTTGGAGAGGGCTTCCCGCTTAGATGCTTTCAGCGGTTATCCCATCCGTACATAGCTACTCAGCGCTGCCACTGGCGTGACAACTGATACACCATCGGTACGTCCATCCCGGTCCTCTCGTACTAAGGATAGCTCTCCTCAATTTTCCAGCGCCCACAACGGATAGGGACCGAACTGTCTCACGACGTTCTGAACCCAGCTCGCGTGCCGTTT
>CAMENK010000073.1 GCA_945928335.1 uncultured Bacillota bacterium | reverse complement strand
ATTAGAATTATTAGCAGTAATAATAGTAATAATAGCTGTAGTAGTATTTATCTAATACGAACAAAAAGAAAAACCTCTGCATTGATGCTAGTGGTTTTTTCTTTTGCATTTTTTTAGTAACACAAAATGTATTATAAAATTATTGTACCTAATTTGATTAACGATTAAATATATATAAGAATGTAAATTGTATTTTGCATATTTCAAAACTAATGACTTTTTGTTAGAAATTTGGTACAATTAAAATAAGCAAGAAAATATTAAAGATTGTTAATAATTATTTTAATTATAAAAGTTTTATAATAAATAATTTTTATACGAGGAGAAATACAAATGAAACGAAGTAAAATTTTTTTCATACTATTTATAATTGCTATAATTACATTTTCTATTATAAATTTTATCACATATAAAAAAGGATTAAACAATACACTTAAAAATGCCACATACGCATATAATGAATGTAAGAAATTATCAAAGAATGATTCTAATTATAAAAATTTTTGTGAAGAATTAGTAATGCAACATGAAATTTATTTAAAATGTTTGAATAAACAAAATGATAAAAACTGTTCAAAATTTGTTAAAAACTATAAAATACAAAATAAAAACACAGAAGAAATATTTTATGATTTAATGAGTTCTGATTTGATGCTTTTATGTCCCATGTTTTCGCTAATAATTATAGTTTTGGCATCATATGAAATATCTCATTATACAAATAATCTAGTTTATAAAAATTATCTTTTAAGAATGAGCTATAATAATTATATCAAAACTATTTATAAAAAATTATTAAAATATATAATAATAATGCCACTATTTGTTTTAATAAATTTACTTTTAACTTTTACACTTACAAGCACTATAGATTTCAAATTTTTATTATCATATAAATTTATAATGCTATATATGATTAATCTAATTATATATAGTTTAATATATATAAATTTAACCTTCATTTGTGCAAATGGTAGTAAAAATTTCATAGTGACATTCGCAAAAAGTTTTGGACTATATGTAATAATTATTTATATTATGGGATCAATCAGTATAATATTAAAACTATTCAATATAAACATAAATCAGATAAACATTTTTGATTTATTTAATTATTCTCCTACTGACAATCCTATAATAATAATTTCAAGTAGTATAGTATTACTAATGATAATAACTTTTATTCTCTATTTAATAATTAGAAATAAAGAAAAAATATTAATAAATATGGAAAAAAATGAGGTGGAAAATGATAATCAATATAAATAAATTAAGTAAAAAATTTAAAGATAATTTGATATTTGAAAATGTTAACTTAACTTTTAAAACAGGTAAAATTTATGGAATAGTCGGACAAAACGGAACAGGAAAAAGCGTTTTTCTAAAAATTTTATGTGGTTTTTATTATCCTACTTCTGGAGAAGTACTTTATGATAATAAAAATTATCTAAGTAACAATTTATTTCCTCCAGAAGTTCGTTCATCAATAGAAAAACCAAGCTTTTTTCCAGAATTAACGGCTTATGAAAATTTAAAATTACTTTCTAATATACAAAATAAAATAACAGATAATGAAATTTTAAACGCTTTAAAAATAGTAAATTTAGAAAATAATAAAAGAAAAAAATATAGTGAATTTTCTCTAGGAATGAAGCAAAAACTTGCTATTGCAAGCGTAATAATGGAAAATCCTAAAGTAATAATTCTTGATGAAGCATTTAATGGAATAGATGAAACAAGTGTAATAAAAATCCAAGAATATTTAAAAACACTAAAAAAAAATAAAATAATAATAGTAGCGTCTCATCACAAAGAAGATTTAACCAATTTAAATGTAGATGAAATGTATAAATTTGAAAATAGAAAGGTTGTTAAAATTGAAAATAAGAAATAATGTTATTCATTTTATAAAATCAAAAACTTTTATAATATCCATTATAGTAGTAATGATATTTTCAACATTTAGCATAGGAATATCTTCAAGTTCTAATAAAGATATCTTAGAATGCTATTTTGGAAATATAACTAACTCATGGTATATATTTACATTATTAATAATTGGATTAATAAATACTACTAAAATATTCAATGAAGTAAGAGTAAATTATAATTATCTTGAAAGATTTAATAATAAATATGAAGCTTATTCAAATTTTATATTTATAACTACTATAATTAATACAATTATATTTTTAATAGCTTTGTTATTTCCTATAATAATATTAATTTTCTATAAAAAATTACCCTTTAATAACACAATATATGATTATTATAAAATAAAGTATTATGTTTATATCATTTTTCATATAATTAAAATACTATTTATTTTAAACATTTTAATTAATATATTTTTAATAACATCTTTATTAATAGGAAGTAAAAAATCTTTATTATTATTTATAATAATATTGTTAGATATAACCATTACACCTTACAACTATACATATGTTAATACAATATTAAAGTTTACTTTAAGACCAAAATATTATTTTTTACCACTTCCATATTCTTCTTTTATACTAGAAATAAGTATGACAATATTATATATTTCATTACTAATTTGTATATATAACTTACTATTTTATATGTTTAAAAAAATTAAAAAAGATATTTATTAAATTAAACAAACATTTCAAGTCTTTAAGGACTTGTTTTTTATTTACGCTTAAATAAAATCATTTGGAATTTACTATAATTTAATGTATAAAAAAAACTAAAACACCTCAATATATCATAGAATATAAAAGAGGTGTTTTATGATTAAATATAATGAAGAAGTTAAAAGTATTCTAAAAAAAAGTGAATTAGAAGCACTAAATAATAAAGATGAATATGTAGGAACAGAACATATACTACTAAGTATTTCTAAAAACGAAAATTCTTTATCAAACATATTTAATAGCCTTAATATAACATACGATAAAATAAAAAAAGAAACTAAAAAAGGAAAGAGTTTAAAAGAATATGTATTATATAAAAAAGAGATTTTAAAAATAATTGAAACTATTGCCTATGAAGAAGACAATATAATTGAAGAAATAGATTTATCCACTTTATTTAAAGGTATTATATCGGATAGAAAATCTACAGCATATAAATTACTTACAAAAATAAACATTAACATAGATGCCTTAAAAATGCTATTAGAGGAAGAAGAAAAAAGTACTACACCTTTAACTATAAAAGAATTAGGTATAAATCTTACAGAAATGGCTAAAAAAAATGAATTAGACAAAGTCATCGGGCGAGATCAAGAGATAGAAAAAATAATTGAAATATTATCTAGAAAAAATAAAAATAATCCAATACTCGTAGGAGAAGCTGGAGTTGGCAAAACTGCCATAGTAGAAGAATTAGCTAAAAAAATAATAAATGGAGATGTCCCAAATAATTTAAAAGATAAAGAAATAATAAATTTAAACTTATTCAGTGTAATTGCAGGTACTAAATACAGAGGAGAATTTGAAGAAAAATTATCTAAAATAATAAAAGAATTAGAATCTAATCAAAACATAATACTATTTATAGATGAAATACACACAATAATGGGTGCAGGTGGTGCAGAAGGCGCTATTGATGCTTCCAATATAATGAAACCTGCATTAGCAAGAGGAAAAATAAAAGTAATAGGCGCTACTACACTTAACGAATATAAAACATCAATAGAAAAAGATAAAGCATTAGATAGAAGATTTCAAAAAATTTTAATAAAAGAACCTAACTA
>CAMENK010000072.1 GCA_945928335.1 uncultured Bacillota bacterium | reverse complement strand
AGAAGAATTCAGCATTCAGCCTTATGATGAAGAATGGCTTCAAAAAATAATAGAAGAAAATAAATTAAAAATAAGTTTAATTGAATTAAGGGAAACATTTATATTCATTAGATTTATATAGATATTTCTTAATACCTATGACAAATGAATATCAAATGGCTTTTCCAAAAGAAAGTGAACCATATATATTTGATTCATCTAGCTTTGAATTATTTGGATATGAAAAATTATTTAATAAAAAAATATCAAAAGATAAATTAAGAAACTATCTAAATGTAAATAGACCTAGTTTAGAAGATTTTATTAAAATGCTTACAATTGTTAGATTAAATGAAGGATTTAATAAAGAAGATATAAAAGAAGAAGTTAAGAAAGTTATAGAAAAGAATAAATTATTATTAGAATATGCTAAAGAACATGGAAAAACTCAAGAATTTTTTAAACCAAGTTTATAAAGATTGACTAAGAAGAATATTTATTTTAAAATTTAATAGAAAGGGTGATATTATGAAATTATATAATTCACTAACTAAAAAAGAAGAAGAATTTATTCCTTATAGTGATGTAGTAAAAATGTATACATGTGGGCCTACTGTGTATTATTATCCTCATATAGGTAATATGAGAAGTTATATATTTATGGATTCTTTAAGAAGAATATTAAAATATAATGGATATAAAGTTGAAGGAGTAATGAATATTACTGATGTAGGGCATTTAACTAGTGATTCTGATACTGGTGAAGATAAAATGGAAGTAGCCAGTAAAAGGGAAAATAAAACGCCTCTAGAAATAGCTAAGTTTTATACTGACATATTTATGACTAATATTGATAAGTTAAATATTGATTTGCCTGAGCATATTACAAAAGCAACTGAATATGTTCCTAAAATGATTGAATTTATAAAAAGTCTTGAAGATAAAGGATACACATATATGACTAAAGATGGATTATATTTTGATACATTAAAATTTAAAGGATATGGTAAACTTAGTAATAAAGATATGAATGAAATAGGTGTAGCTAGAATAGAAGAGAATGAAGAAAAACGTCACCCATTTGACTTTGCTTTATGGAAATTAGTCGAGCCTAATCATATAATGAAATGGGATAGTCCATGGGGTGTAGGTTGCCCTGGTTGGCATATAGAATGTTCAGTTATGAGTACTGATATTTTAGGTGAATATATTGATATTCATACTGGTGGAATAGATCATAAAACAGTACACCATGAAAATGAAATCGCACAGAATGATTCATGCAAAGGTCATGAAGTTGTAAAAACTTGGATGCATTGTGCTTTCTTACAAGTTGATGGAAGAAAAATGAGTAAGAGTTTAAATAATATTTATACATTAGAAGATTTAGAAGAAAAAGGATATTCTCCAATGGACTTTAAATACTTTGTATTAAATACTCACTACAGCAAACCATTAAACTTTACAATTAAAGGAATAACTTCAGCTAAAGTTGCAAGAAATAACTTATTAAAATTATTAGAGAATCATAAAAATAGTTTAGATAAAGCTGATGAAGAACTCTTGAACAAATATAAACAAAAATTTATTGATGCAATAAGTGATGATTTAAATACACCTTTAGCAATTGGAGTTATATGGACATTACTTAAAGAGAAACCTAGCATTGATATTTATAACTTAATAATAGATTTTGATAAATCATTAGGACTTAAACTTGATGAAGGAATAATAGATGAAACGAAAGATATACCTGAAGAAATAGAAAGTCTTGCTAAAGAAAGATGGGAAGCAAAGAAAAACAAAGATTATAAACTAGCAGATGATTTAAGAAATACAATAACTAGTAAAGGTTATAATGTATTAGATAATAGAGAAGGATATACAATTGAAAAGATAAATTAACTCTTGACTTTAAAAATTTATAACTATATAATTTAAATATATTATTTGTTTTGAGGAGTAATATATAAAGTATTTATAGAGAGTTAGTGATTGGTGAAAACTAATAATATAATATATATGAAGATACAAAACGTTAAGTAATCGTATTTCTGCGTTAAAGAATTAAAGAGTATAGTAAATCTATAAACTAAGGTGGCACCGCTAGTAAATAGTCCTTAGATTATAGATTTTTTTATATAAGGAGGATATATGAAAGAAATAAATAATATTTATAGAAATGTTTATTGTGGAAATGTTTCTAGTAATATGGAAGGACAAGTAATTAGAATAGCTGGATGGGTTAATTCTATAAGAAAATTAGGAGGTTTAACATTTTTAACTTTAAGAGATGAAACTGGTATAGTACAAACTATTACAGAAGATTATAGTTTACTTGAAAATATAACTAGAGAAAGTACTGTTACTATTACTGGCAAAGTTAATTTAAGAACTCCAGATATGGTAAATAAAAATATGAAAACTGGAGAAGTTGAAATAGAAATACAAAGTATAGAAGTATTAGGTGAATGCTTAAATACATTACCATTTGAAATAAATAGAAGTAGAGAAGCAAGTGAAGAAACTAGACTTAAATATAGATATCTAGATTTAAGAAATCCAGAAGTACATAATAATATAGTATTTAGAAGTAAAGTAATTGACTATATAAGAAGTATTATGAAAGATATGGACTTTACAGAACTTCAAACACCTATTATTACTACTAGTAGTCCAGAAGGTGCTAGAGACTTTATAATACCTAGTAGAAAATTTAAAGGTAAATTCTATGCTTTACCACAAGCACCACAAATATATAAACAATTACTAATGGTAAGTGGATTTAATAGATATTTTCAAATCGCCCCTTGTTTTAGAGATGAAGACTGCCGTGCAGATAGAACTCTAGAATTTTATCAACTAGACTTTGAAATGAGTTTTGTAACAGAAGAAGATGTATATAAAGTTGGAGAGAGAATGTTCTATGATACATTTAGTAAATTTAGTGATAAATATGTAAGCCCTGCACCATTTAGAAGAATACCTTATAGAGAAGCTATGCTTAAATATGGTAGTGATAAACCAGACTTAAGAAACCCTTTAATTATAAATGAATTAACTCATATATTTAAAAATACTACATTCGAGCCATTCAAAGATAGTATTGTAAGAGGAATTAAAGTAAGTAATTTAGATAAACCTAATTCTTGGTATAAAAAATTAGAAGATTATATGAAAGAAATAGGCGCTAAAGGACTAGCATATATTAAGGTTAATGAAGATTTAACTTTTAAATCAAGTTTAGATAAGTTCTTAACTGATGAAGAAAGAAATAATTTAAAAAGTGAATTAGAATTATGTAGTAAAGATGTATTATTTATAGTTTCTGATAAAAAGAAATGTGAAAAATATGCTGGACTTTTAAGAACTAAATTAGGAGAAGAATTAGATTTAATAGATAAAGATAGATTTGAATTCTGCATAGTTAATGATTTTCCAATGTATGAATTTAATGAAGAAACTAATAGTTATGATTTTGGACACAATCCATTTAGTATGCCTCAAGGAGGTTTAAATGCACTTAAAAATACACCAATAGATCAAATATTAGCTTATCAATATGACTTTGTATGTAATGGTTGTGAAATGGCTAGTGGAGCTGTAAGAAATCATAGTATTGAAATAATGAAAGAAGCATTTAGACTTGCCGGATATGATGAAGAAGTAGTAAAGAATAAATTTAAAAGTCTTTACACAGCATTCCAATATGGAGCACCTCCTCATGCTGGAATGGCACCTGGAATAGATAGAATAATTATGTTACTAACAGGTGAAGATAACTTAAGAGAAGTACAATTATTCCCACCTAATGTAAGTGGTCAAGATAATCTAATGGGTGG
>CAMENK010000071.1 GCA_945928335.1 uncultured Bacillota bacterium | reverse complement strand
AGAAAAAAATAATCTAAGAGGCAGTTTTAATAAAAAAATACTCTTAATAGAAACAAAAAAGTAGTTAAATGAAGTGAAATATTTATTCACTCCATAAAAACTACTTTTTTTAAATCATACTACCAACCAACAAATGCACCAAAGATTATAGCAAGTAATATAAATAATATTAAGATAACAAAGAAACTATTCCCTATATTATTACAACAAGGATTAACTGGTTTACAACAATTATTCATTTAATCCACCTCCTTCAAACTAAATAAATGCACCTAGTATGATTACTAATAAAATAAATAACACTAAGGCAAATGCTGCTCCTGATAAGCCATTATTTCCACATCCACAATTCATAAGTCATTCCTCCTTTTTTTATCTTTACACTTTTATTATAAGCAAATATTAAAAATATGTGAGTGCTAATTATTGTGTTTTATTTGATTTTTTGCTATCATAATTATTATGGAGGTAATAATATGAAAAAAATGTTTTTAATTCTATTAAGCGTATTTCTTTTAGTAGGATGTTCTACTTCTCACCTAGAAAATGGAAAAGAAAGTGTTGTTGAATTTGATGAAGGAGGAATAAGTGCAGAAGATTTATATGATGCATTAAAAGAAAAATATGGAGTAAGTGCTTTAGTAGATTTAATTGATGAAGAACTATTATCAAGAGAATATGAATCTACAGATGATGAAAATACATATATTAGAAATGTAATAAACTCTTATAAAAATCAATGGGGAGATGACTACTTAACTAATATTCAAAACTATTATGGTGTTAAAGATGAAGAAGAATTTAAAGATATGTTAAGACTATCATATAAAAGAAATTTATGGTTAAAAGATTATTCAAAAGAAAGTGTAACTGATAAAGAAATAGAAGACTATTATAATGATGTTGCTATTGGTGATATGGAAATAAGTCATATACTTATTAAAGTAGATGCAACAAGTGATATATCAACTAGTGAAAAAGAAGATCTAGAAACAGCAGCAGAAACTAAAGCAAAAGATATTATTGAAAAATTAAATAATGGAGAAAAATTTGAAGATTTAGCTAAAGAATATTCAGATGATACTGCTACTAAAGAATCAGGTGGTTCTCTAGGTAAAGTGAATTATATAGATAACTATGATGAAAACTTTATGGAAGGTGCAGTAAATCTTGAAGTTGGTGAATATTCTAAAGAACCAGTTAAAAGCCAATATGGCTACCATATTATATACAAAACTGCACAAGATGAGAAAAAAGAATTATCTGAAATTAGAGATGATATTATCACAATTATAGCAGAAGAAAAAATAGAAAATGATACTAACTTTTCAACAATTGCTTTATTAAAATTAAGAGAAAAATATGGAATTAAAATAACAGATGATAAATTAAAAGACTCTTACAATAGTCGTTTTGGTTTATATAATTAAAAGGAACTTTACAAAAAAGTTCCTTTTTTAATTCAAATTATCTAAAATATAATTTATATCTTCTGTTTTATAACCTTTTCTATATAAATAAGATTTAACTTCATATATAAGTTTTTCATCACTATATTTTTTTGAGTATTTATTTAAAGCCTTTGAATACTCTTTTTTTATACTACTTTCATCATTACTATGAATATTATTCAATACCTCTTCTATCAAAGAATTATCATATCCCAAATTAAACATATCTAATCTTAATTTATTCTTAATCATACTTAAAGATTTATTATTCATACTCTTGATTTTTCTATTAACAATCTTTTCTAGCTTATCCTTCCAAACATTATCACTAATACTAGATATTTTATCTTCAATTAAATTCTCATCTAATTCAAGCATTTCTAAATTCTTTTTTATTTTATAAGGACCCCAAGTAGTTAAATTAACTTTATCATTAACATAAGCATTAATATATTTTTTTTCATCTAAATAGCCTTCATTCTCTAACCTACCTAATACATTATCAATTACATTTATATCATAATTCTTTTTTAATAAATACTCTCTTAATTCTTTTAAAGTTCTCATCTTAATTTCAATATAAGATAAACATAAATCATAAACTTCATAAAATATATTCTCATTCATAACTTTTTCTAATAATTCTAAAGTTATATTTTTTTCTCTAAGTAAATTATTCTTTAAAATAACATCTTCATATAAAACTAATTCACTATTATTATCAAAAAATATTTTATATCTACCTTTACTCATTTTCTTATACTTAACTATCTTCATATAACCTCCCACAAATAAAAAAAGATTATTCTTTTATCTTGATTAATCCCTTTTCTAATTCTTCTAAACTTCTTCCTATAGGTTTTTTTGAAACATACTCTTCTTCTTTCATTTGATAATGATTATTAGTTATCATTTGTTTACTTCTTTCAGAAGCAACATGCACTAATTTATATTTAGAATCAACTATCATCAAAAGACTATCTATTGATGGATAAATCATATATTCACTCTCCTTATATATAAAATATACTATTTACTATTTTTCTTATCAAGTTATTTTATATTTTTTGACAATATTTGACAATCTACATTTTAGGTAATACTATTATTTCCCCATTTTCTAAACTATAAACATTATTATCAGCATGACTAACTATCTCATTATTTTCATTTAAAAATAATTTACAACCATTATTAGGATTCAATAAACGAATAATATTTCCTTGACTATTTTTATAAAAGAAAGAACCCTTTTCATTCTTACCATAAAAAATATCTCTAACAGGACTAGGTATTAACATATCGTTAGTGTTACTAAGTAATGGAATAACCTCTCCATCATTTATTAAAGTATATAAAGTATCATTATCACTAATTAAATACTCTGTATTTTTATAAGGTTCTAATCTAGTACCATCAATAGGACTAATCAAAGGCATTGATTCTCCTGTAGATAACATTACATAATATAAATTATTATCTTTATTATAAGTAATATCATTTTTATAAGAATTAAACTTGTCTAAATCAACTATAATTTCATCTTTCATATAATCACCACCATTATTTATTATTCTACTTCTCTTCTTAATCCTCTAAGAATTTCTACCATAGCCCAAGTATCTTGTTTACAATATTCCACTAGGGCATTTTGTTTTCTTTCTCTTTCTTCAACTGTCATATTTTTATAATTAGCATATTCAACTAAAGCTTGAACACCATTTTGAACTTCCAAATCTTTATAACTTAAATTAGTAAATAATGGTAAAGTCTTTTTAATAGAAAAACTACCACTTTGTAAATTATTATAATAATTCATAGTACTACATTCTTCTTCATTAAATCCTAAACTTTTATATAGTTCTTTATTATTATCTATAATTTCTAATAAATCCCTACCACTCTCTCTAATAGCTAATAATTCTTTTTTATATTCAGGAAACATATTAGCAAGTTCTTTTAATCTTCCTTTTTCAAAAGTAACATTCTGGGCTAACATACAACCACCTGTCTCCCAAACAGGTATTTTTTCCACTAAATCTTTTACCATCTGTAATCTTTCATCATCATTAGTTCTAGCAAGAAATACATAATTATCTAACTCTTTATCACAAACACCTGGAGCATGTTCAATATGTAAACTAAATTCAAAAGGACTTTGATAATATGGATGTTCCCCCTTAAACCTTGGTACAGGGCATGGAAAAGTCTCAAAATCTAAATGATAAATAGGATACTTTAAACTATTTAGTCCCGCTTTAATCTTTTCTTTATTTATATATACAACATTCCTATCATAACAATCTCTTTGTATCTTATGATTTTCACTAGTTAACCATTCATATGGAATATCATCAAGTTTTAAATATCCTTCATTTATTAAATCATATTTATTATAAGTAATACCATCATTCTTAAAACT
>CAMENK010000070.1 GCA_945928335.1 uncultured Bacillota bacterium | reverse complement strand
ATGAATGGAAAAGATGGTAGACCATTTAAAACAAGAGATGGTGGAGTTATGAAACTAGTTGATTTACTTCAACAAGTTAAGGATTATGAAAAAGATATATTAAGTAAAAATGATAATCTTACTGATGAAGAAATTGATAGTATTTCTGAAATTGTTTCTCAAGGATGCATTAAGTATGCAGATGCTATTTCAAATAGGGAAACTGATTATATATTTGATATAGATAAATTTACTAACGTTAATGGTAAAACTGGTGCTTATGTTCTTTATTCAACTGTAAGAGCTAACTCTATATTAAATAAGGCAAAAGAAATGAGCTATAATATAAATGGTTCATTAGTGGTACCTAGTAGTGAAGCTGAAAGAAGATTAATGCTTTCTATAAGCAAAGTTAGTGATGTTGTTAGAAATGCATATAATTGTAAATCTCTTAATATAATTGCAGAGTATTTATATGAGATAAATTCACTTTATAATGCTTTTTATAATAGTTATAGAATTTTAACTGAAAGTGATGAAGTTAAGAGAGAATCTTGGCTTAAATTAAGTTCTATTACTAGACAGTTAAATGAAATGTTATTAAATTGTTTAGTTATTAGTATACCTGAAAAGATATAGATTTATATAACCTTAAAAAATATGTAGTTTTTAAGGTTATTTCTTTAGTTGTAATTTTGTAGTTTTTATGGTATCATTTTAATAGGGAGATAGATATGAAACGAGTAACTAAAAAGGATAAGAGAAGATTAATTGTTTTAATGATAATTTTTATTCCATTACTTACTTTATTTTTGAGTAATATGTTTAGTTATTGGTCTAATATTTATAAGAATATTAAAGAAAAGAAAAAATTAGAAAATGAATATGCTCTTAAACTAGAAGAAGAAGAGTTATTAAAAAGTGAAATAGAAAAGTTACAAGATGAAGAATATGTTGCTAGGTATGCTAGAGAAAAGTATCTTTATAGTAAAAATGGAGAAATTATTATTAAGATTGATTAAACTATAGAAATATAGTTTTTTTCTTTGTATAATATTTTCGTGATAAGAAGTAAAGGAGACAATTATGTTTGATAAATTAAGTGAAAGACAAAAAGAAGCAGTAATGCATAAAGATGGGCCTTGTTTAGTTTTAGCTGGGGCTGGAAGTGGAAAAACTAGAGTGTTAACTGAGAGAATAGTTAATTTAATTAATAATGGTGTTAGACCTCAAAATATTCTTGCTATTACATTTACTAATAAAGCTGCAAGAGAGATGAGAGAAAGAGTTTATAAATCTATTGGAAGTGATGCTGATAGTATATTTATTGGAACTTTTCATTCATTTGGACTTAAAGTATTAAGAGAGAATGCAGAGGTATTAGGGTATACTAATAATATTACTATTTTAGATAGAGATGATGTTAATAGCTTAATTAAGAAATTTTTAAAAGAGATGAATTTAAGTAGCGATAATTATCCTATTAAATATATACTTAATAAAATTAGTTTTGCTAAGAATGAAGGACTTACTCCAACTGAATATTCTAAATTTATGAAAACTCCATTAGATGAAGTTGTTGTTAAAATATATCAGAAGTATGTTTCTACTTTAAGAAGAAGCAATAGTGTAGATTTTGATGATTTATTAATTTTACCTGTTGAAATATTTAAAAAGAATTCTCAAGTACTAGATAAATATCAAGAACATTATAAATATATTCTAGTAGATGAATATCAAGATACTAATATGGTTCAATATGAATTATGTAAGTTACTTGCTAGTAAGGATTTGAATTTATTTGTAGTAGGTGATATGGATCAGTCTATTTATTCTTTTAGATTTGCTAATTATATGAATGTTATGAATTTTGAAAAGGATTATAAGACTGCTAAAACTATAGTTTTAGATGAGAATTATAGAAGTACTAATAATATATTAAAGGCTGCAAATGATGTAATAAGAAATAATGTAAATAGAAAAGAAAAGAATTTATGGAGTAGTAATGGTGATGGGGAAAAGATTAAATATATAAGATGTGAGAATGAATTAGATGAAGCTAAAGCCGTTATTAATGAAGTTAAGAAACTTTTAAATAATGGTGAAAAGCCTAAAGAAATTGCTGTTTTATATAGAACTAATGGACAAAGTCGTGTTATTGAGGAAGCTTTTTTAAAGGAAAATATTCCTTTTAGAATTGTTGGTAGTTATTTCTTCTATAATAGAAAAGAGATTAAGGATTTAATTTCATATTTACATTTAATATATAATACTAATGATGATGTTAGTTTAGAGAGAGTTATAAATGTTCCTAAAAGAGGTATAGGTTTAAAGACTTTGGAGAGACTTAGAACTGAAGCAAATATTCGAGATATTTCTATGTTTGATACTATTGAATGTGGTAAAGAATTAGAATTTAAGAATTTAATTTTGGCTTTAAAAGAAGAAAGTAAAAATACTAATTTAAGTGGTTTAGTTGATTTAATTTTAGATAAAACTGGTATGAGAAAAGAATTAGAAGAAAGCAATACTTTGGAAAGTGAAATTAGACTTGAAAACTTGGAAGAGTTTAAGAGTATTACTTTATCTTTTGAAGAAAGAGGTATTTATAATTTAGAAGAATTTTTGGAGAATATAAGTTTAGTTAGTGATATGAGAGAATATAAAGAAGTAGAAGATGGTGTAAGTTTGATGACATTACATTCTGCTAAAGGACTAGAATTTAATTCAGTATTTTTAGTTGGACTTGAAGAAGGAGTATTTCCTCATATGAGAAGTATGGAAAGTGAAAGTGAGTTAGAGGAAGAAAGAAGATTATGTTATGTGGGTATAACACGCGCGAAGAAGAATTTATATTTATTAAATACTAGACATAGAACTTTATTTGGTAAGACTAATAGTAATATTCCTAGTAGATTTATTGGAGAAATTGAAACTGATTTAATTCAGAGTAATATTATAGAAAATAAAGCTATAAAGAGTGGAGATATGTACGAAAGTGGAAGAAATGATGATTTAAATGTTGGTGATAGAGTAGTACATGATAGATATGGAGAAGGTGTTGTAGTTAAAATTGATGGAAGTTTAGCTACAATTGCATTCGGCTATAAAGATGGTATTAAGCAATTAGCTAAGAATCACAAAAGTTTAAAGAAGGTGAGTTAGTATGTTTAATATACTTGCTTCTATATTTGTAATTTTATTTATAATTTATATAGATAGAAAGACTATTAAGAAAGGAAATGTTTTTGAGAGTATTAAAAATAATTTTTCTTTAGATAAGTTATTTGGATATGCTTTATCTTTTACATTTTTATTATTGTTTATATATTATTTGTTACAATATTTAGATATTTTAAAAGTTAATGTAGTTTTTAATAAGAGTATTATTTCTATATTCTTTTCTATTATTATAAGTCCTATATTAGAAGAATATTTCTTTAGATATTTACCTTATAAATTTGTGAAGGATAAAGTTAATAGATTATATTTGATGTTTATAAGTACTCTTTTATTCACAATGTTTCATAGTGTTACTGGTATTGAATATATAATAGTGTTTATAAGTGGTATTTTATTAACAATGATTTATTTTAAGACTGAAAATATCTTTTATTCTATGTTTTCTCATATGATGTATAATGCTATTTTATCTTATGGATATATAATAGGTATAGGGGCTAATTATAAAACTTTAATACTTTATGGTGTGATGTTTGTTATTGGGGTTATAGTTTTATTTATAAGTAAAAAAACAAAAAATGCGTAGGATTTCTTTCCTATGCATTTTTATAAACTTAGCCCGCCTGTAGAAACATCTTTTTGTTGTAATATTTCTAACATACTTATGATTTGATTATCCTTGTCTAATTTATTTATTAATTCTTGTTTTTCTTGTTG
>CAMENK010000069.1 GCA_945928335.1 uncultured Bacillota bacterium | reverse complement strand
TGGAATTACTTAAGTTTGAATAAATGGAAAAATAGTGAAAGTTTGACATTAAATGATATGGTAAGTGATATATTAAATTTAAAAGAAGAGGATGTTAAATCATATGTTTTAGATTTAGTGAAAAAGAGAAGTACTGAAATAATAACAGAAGAAAGTAGTTTATTATAAAAGGTGATAAATTGATGGAATATGAACAATTACTAAAAGTTTTAAAAACTTATATGACTGATGAAAATTTGAAATCCATTGATCATTTTTATCAAGTTGCATTGAAGGTTTATGAAGGCATGACTAGAAAAACTGGGGAGCCATACATAAATCATAGTATTAGAGTAGCTAAAATACTAGCAGATTTAAAAATGAATACTACTACTATTGGTTGTGCTTTAATACATGAAACTATAACTTTAGATAAAATGACTTATGATGAAGTTAAAGAAGAATTTGATGATAATATTGCTAATATTTTAAATTCTATAAGTAAATTAAGCCATTTAAAAAGAACTTTTCATTTTAAAAATGATACAGATAAATATAGAAGAATTGTAGTTGGACTATCAGAAAATCCAATAACTTTATTTATTAAACTTGCAGATAGACTAGATAATTTGAGAACTATACAAGTACATGACAAAGAACATATAATGGAAATATGTAATGAGACTGAAAAAATTTTTATTCCAATTGCGCATAGATTAGGTATTAAATCTATGAAGAGTGAATTAGAGGATTTATGTTTAAGAAATATGGATCCTGAAGGATATAATGAAGTTTTAGAAAAAATTAATAAAGATAGAAGTGAATTAGAGGCATCACTATATAAAATGAGGGATGAACTAATAGAACTATTAAAAGAACATAATATAAAATTTGATATTACTTATAGAGTTAAATCTGTAAGAGGAATCTATAATAAATTAAAAATAGGTAAAAAGTGGAATGATATTTATGATTTATTAGGTTTAAGATTATTATTAAATACACCTGAAGAATGTTATTTAGTTGTTGGAATAATTCATTCTAAATACAGACCTATACCTAAAAGATTTAAAGATTTTATTGCTAATCCTAAAAATAATATGTATCAAAGTTTACATACTACTGTTTTTGGAGTTGACGGAAATAAGTTTGAAATACAATTGAGAACTCACGAAATGGATGAAATTGCTGAACATGGAGTAGCATCCCACTGGAGTTATAAAGAAAAAACTGATGGGAGTAAACAAACCGCTTTAGAAGCAAAACTACAAGAATTTAGAACTTTAATAGAAGTTAATGATTTAGAAGGAAATACTGATTTCTTTAAGAATTTTAATACAAATTTAGATAAAGAAGATATATATATATTTACTCCAAAAGGAGATATTATAGAATTGCCTTTAGGAAGTACTCCTATTGATTTTGCATATAAAATACATAGTGAGGTTGGAAATTCTACCATAGGAGCTTTAGTTAATGGTAAACTAGTACCTTTAGATTACGAATTAGCCGATGGTGATATAGTTGATTTAAAAACTCAAAAAGGAAAAACTCCAAGTAAAAGTTGGTTAAAATTTGTTAAAACTCAAAATGCTAAATCTAGAATAAGAAGTTATTTTTATAAAAAAGAAAAAGATAAAGCACTTATTACTGGTAAAGAATTAATTATAGAAGAATTTAAAAAAAGAAATTTAAAAGAATCCGAGGTTTTAAAGCCTGAAATTATTAATCAAGTTTTAGACGAATTAAAAGAACAAAGTTTAGATGATATATATGTTGGTGTAGGAACATTAAAATATACTCAAAATTTAATTGTAAATAAATTTGAAGATATTTATAGACCTAAAAAAGATGATACTATAGAAAAATTATTAAATAATACTAATTTAATAAAAAATACTGATAAAGGTAAAATAATAATTGCAGGATATGGTGATATTCTAACTAGTTTAGCTAAATGTTGCAATCCTATTTTAGGCGATGAAATAGTTGGATATATTTCTAAAGGAAATGGTGTTGTAATACATAGAAAAAATTGTAAAAATATTGATCTAAATAATGAAAGAATAATTGAAGCTGAATGGAATGATAAAATTATGGATAAATACATAACTGTAATTACAGTATACATTAGTTCTTCTAATGATAATCTTGCAAATATATTAACTTTGGCTAATAAATTTGATGTAAATATAACATCTATAAATAATAAAGGAAAACATGACTATGATGAAATTTATGATATAACTATTAAAGTAAAAGATAAAGATACTCTTAATAGATTTATGTTAGAATTAGAAAATATGTCATTTATAAGTAAGGTGGAAAGATAATGAAAGTAATAATACAAAGGAGTAAAAATAGTAAAGTAACTATTGAAGATAAAGTTTATGGTTCAATCGATAACGGTTATGTGTTATTGTCAAGCTTTACTAATGGAGATAATAAACAAATTGTAGATAAAATGATAGATAAAATAATAAATTTAAGGATATTTACTGATGAAAATGACAAAATGAATTTAAGTTTATTAGATGTTAAAGGAAGTATATTAAATATTAGTCAATTTACTTTATATGCTGATTTAACGAAGGGAAGAAGACCTAGTTTTCAAAATTCACTTAATCCTGCTGAAGCTTCTATGCTTTATGATTATATGAATGAAAAATTAAGAAGTCTAAATATTCATACAGAAACTGGTGAATTTGGTGCAGATATGAAAGTTGAAATATTTAATGATGGTCCTGTTACTATAATTTTAGATAGTAAAGAAATCTGATTGACATAAATATAACAAAATAGTAGAATAATATATATAAGATAGGAGATACGAAACTATGAAAGAACTAACTTTCTTTGAATATAGTACTATACTTAATATATTCTTTGGAGATGGGTTAAACTACTTAATCTCTCATAGTTTTTTTCATACATTAACATATAGGCACTAGTCTATGTGTTTTTCGTGTATCAAGAAAAGAGGTTATTATGAAATTAGAAAAGAAATATTTAGTATTGAGCATAATTGGAATAGTATTATTGCTTGGTGGAGTAACTTATGCTTTCTTTAAGGCAAATATAATTGGAGAAGGGAAAGCAGTAAGTTTAAAAAGTAAAGGAATATATCTAGAATATAAAGGAGACTTATCTATAGCAAGTGGTTACATAGAACCTGGATGGAGTTTGACTAAAACATTTAGTGTTGAAAATCAAGGTAATAATACTGAAAAATATGATATCTATATAAAAGATTTAATAAATACATTTGTAACAGAAGGATACTTACAATATAAGATTACTAGTACAAACGGATATAATATGGCAAACTATATGGATATACCTAAATCTGCAGTAGCAACAGATACTGTTCTAGCTTATTCCGTAAGTATAGAGCCAAGTACAACCCATACTTATACAATCGAACTAATATATAAAAATACAACTGAAGATCAATCAGCAGATATGGGGAAGACATTAAGTGGAACTTTAAATATAAAAGAAGGAACATCTCCAACATTATATGAAAAGATACTAGCAGATAATCCAACAGTAAATACAAGAACAGACTTTTCAGTAACAAACACAGCAAATACTACAGGAACAATATATAGTACTACTCTAACAGAAGATGGAAGTACAGTATATTATTATTCAGGAAATACAACAAATAACTGGGTTAAGTTTGGTAAAGTAACTATAACAGATTCTGGATCAGAAAGTGGTTCTGGCTCTAGTTCAATGAAAGGTTGTAGTTATGGAGGAAAGACTGTTTATAATATAAATTCAGAAAATTCAGCTGAGATACAAGCTGATTTAGGGACCGATTCAGAAGCTAATACAGGGAAGACAGAAATTATTGCAAATCCCAATTTAAACCCTGTTACTACTGAAAGCATATGTTTATCAAGTAATGTATGTGATTATAATGACAACTATTATGTAGGTTTTAAAGACATGACCATATGCCTTAAAATGGGTGGAACTGATACAGGCGAAACTGCTACTTGGAAGGATGACACTAGTAGTGAAACGATGAGTATTTCAACTACAAATATAACAGAAAAAGATATATACTGGAGAATAATAAGAACAAATGAAGATGGAAGTGTAAGACTATTATATTC
>CAMENK010000068.1 GCA_945928335.1 uncultured Bacillota bacterium | reverse complement strand
CAAATCCGTACGAAATATACTACGGGGAGGCATGTACTGGGTCCCGTTAACTTAACTGTGTCTTTTGACTATAATGTTATAAATGTTAATTATATTATAGTATTAGTAATGCATTGTCATTAAAAATTTATCTTAAAAATATTTAAAAAAGATACCTGTTTAGAACAAACAGGTATCTTTTGACATACTTATAAATGTTAAAATAAAAACTGATAAAAATGTCAAAGTTAAAAGTTGATATATAAAATATTAGATAATCTTTTCTTAAATTTGTTGATAATTTTTTTCTTTTGTGGTATTCTATTTTTAGAGTAGGAGAGTGGTCATATGAAGAAAATTACGATACAAAATATGGATGGAACTATGGAAGAAGTAGATTTAGTAAATTCTTTTAATGTTAAAGATATTAATAAGAATTTTGTTATACTTTCAAAGGGTGAGGCTTTAAATGATACTATGAGTAAGGTTTATGTTTCTGAGGTAGTTGAAGAGACTTCTGGTGTGTTTAAATTAATTGGTATCACTGATGAAAGTATATGGGATAAAGTTAAACAAGCTATGAAAGAGATAGTACAAGGAGGTTAGTTATGATTACAGAGAATAGTAAAGTTATATTATCAGGATTTAGAGCTATTGGATTAAAGAATGCAGATATTGAAAAATTTGCTAAGGTACAGGAAAGTTCTTTTACTGTTAAGGAAGAACCTACAGTTAGTGTTCCTGAAACACAAGTAGTTTCTGAGCCACAACCAAGTGTAGAATCTCAAGTAACACCTGAACCTCAAGTATCAACTGAGATTCCAGTTAGTCCACAACCGGTTGAAGTAGAAGAAACACCTATTCAACAAAATATTAATCCACAAGTACAAACTCCAGTTGCTGCTCAAGATGATGAAGTTCAAAAAGTACCTAACATTTTTGATATGCCTGCACCTGAAGTTGCTCCAGTAGAGCCAACACCTAGTCCAGCACCTATATCTAATGAAAGTGCTTTTGATACTCCTGTTATGAGTGAACCAATGCCAGCAACTCCTCAACCAGAGCAAAGTTTAGATACTCCAACTGAGTTCTTTGCTAAAGAAGAAGCTCCAATTTTAAATTCTTCTAGTGAGGATCCAGCATTAATATATTTAGATTCAATAGAAGAAATTGTTAGAAATACTAGAGAAATTATTGAAAGTAAAAATAAAATGATTTCTGCATTAAATCAAAAGGTTGAAGTATTAACTGAAGAACTAAATAAAGTTAAAATGGTAAATCAAAATACTTCACAAGTAGAAATGGGTGGACAAAGAGTTTTAACTCCAAATCAAAATATATATAATCAAGCTGCTTAATGCAGTTTTTTTAATATTTATAAATATTTTTAATATACTTTAATGAGGAAAGTGTATGAAAGAGACTATTAAATTTTATTATAATGTTTATATAGAAAAATTGTATACTACTGATAAGGGTTCATATTTTTATATGAGTGATTTTAAGTATTATTTTGTGGAATTTAATAGAGATATACAAGAAATAGATATTCTTGTAAAGATGAGTAATGATTTATATAATAAAGGAATATTAGTTGATACATTTATCCTTACTAAAGATAATAAATATTTTGTATATGTAGAAGATAAAATATATGTTATGTTAAGAGTTAATTCTATTGAAGAAGATAAATATAATTTAAAAGATATAGTATATTTTAATAATTTATTAATTGTTAAGAATGATAATCCACTTAATAACAATTGGGCTACTTTATGGATGAAGAAAGTGGATGATTTTGAAGAAGAGATTAGTGAACTTAATACAGATTATCCTTTAATACAAAATACTTTTGATTATTATATGGGACTTGCTGAAAATGCAATAAGTTATGTTAATGATACATTTATCGATGAGAAACCTAGTGATTTTAAAGTTAACTTAAATCATAAACGAATTAAAGATGCTTATCAAGGATATGTAAACAATCCGTTAACATTTACATTTGATTATAGTGTTAGAGATATTGCTGAATATGTGAAGTATAAATTTTTTAATAATACATTAGAAATAGATGAATTAGAAGAATTAATATTTAATTATAATTTTACTAGAGGAGAGTTAAGACTTTTATATGCAAGACTTTTATATCCTTCATACTATTTAGATACTATTAAAGATATATTTATTTTGGATAAAGATGAAAGTATTTTAAAAAAATATATTAATAAGCAAGAAGAGTATGAGTATTTTTTAAAAGATATTTATCATACTATTAAGAAAAAAATTGAAATTCCGCCAGTTGAGTGGCTTGTAAATAAAATTTAACATTGGTATAATATTTTTGGGAGATGATGTTATGAAAGTACCTTTTAAGAGAGGTAATATTTTAATTCCAAAGAATGTTGATATGGAAAAATGGAGTGTAGTAGCTTGTGATCAATACACTAGTGAACCTGAGTATTGGAAAGAGGTTCAAAATATTGTGGGAGATGCACCTTCAACACTTAATTTAACTTTACCTGAAATTTATTTGGAAGAAAGTGATGTAGAAGAAAGAATAAAAAAGATAAATTCTAATATGGAAGAATATTTAAATAATGATTTATTTATTGAACTTAAAGATAGTATGATATATCTTGAAAGAACTCAAGCTGATGGAAAAGTTAGGGAAGGATTGATGGGTATTGTAGATTTGGAAGATTATAGTTATGAAAAAGGTAGTCAAACTTTAATTAGAGCTACTGAAAAGACTGTAATTGAAAGAATACCTCCAAGAGTTAAAGTAAGAGAAAATGCTTTATTAGAACTTCCTCATATTATGATTTTAATTGATGATGAAAAGAAAGATATTATTGAATCTTTAAAAGAACAAGTAACTGAAAATGATACTGTATATGATTTTGAACTAATGCAAAATGGAGGACATATTAAAGGATACAAATTAAGTGAAAGTTCTATGGATGAGGTTGATTCTAAATTAGAAAAACTTGCAGATAAAGATTATTTTGAAAGTAAATATAGTGTTACTGATAAGGGTGTTTTATTATTTGCTATGGGAGATGGAAATCATTCTTTAGCTACAGCTAAGGCATGTTATGAAAATTTAAAGAATACTATGAGTGAAGAAGAATATTTAAATAACCCTGCTAGATATGCTTTAGTTGAATTAGTTAATCTTCATAGTAGTGCATTAGAGTTTGAAGCAATTAATAGAGTTATATTCGATACTGATAAAGATAAGTTATTAGAAGAACTTCAAAGATATTATGTTATTAATAAAAATGGTAATGGTCAGAAGGTTAGAGTTATAACTGATTCGATAAATGAAGATTGGTTTATAGAAAATCCTAAATCTAATATTGCTGTTGGATCAATTCAAATCTTTTTAGATGAGTATTTAAAAGATAATAAAGGCAAAATTGATTATATACATGGAGAAGATGTTACTACTGAACTTGCTAGTAAAAAAGGAAATGTTGGATTTATATTTGATGCGATGGAAAAGGGAGATCTTTTTAAAACTGTTATTTTAGATGGGGCTTTACCTAGAAAAACATTCTCTATGGGACACGCTAATGATAAAAGATATTATTTAGAAGCCAGAAGGATTAAGTAAAACTTTTAATTATTAATTAATTATGTTATAATTTTCATGTGATAGAAATGAATAATAATAGTTTTAAAGTAGGAGATATAGTCAAGGGACAAATAACTGGTGTTACTCCATATGGAGTATTTGTTAGTTTGGATGATGATTATACTGGACTTGTTCATATTTCTGAAGTTTCTGATAAATTTGTAAAAAATTTACAAGATAAGTTTAATATTGGAGATATTATAAATGTTAAAGTTGTTGAAGTTGATGAAGATAAGAGCCATGTTAAACTTTCAATTAAGAAAATTGATTATAAAGTAGAAGAAACTTTATCAATGATACCAGAATCTGGGAGTGGATTTGGTCTTTTGGAAGCTAATTTAGAAAAATGGACTAGTAAAAAAATAAAAGAAATTAACAAAAAAAATAATTAAATCTTAAAAAACTGGTTGACAGGTTGCCATTTAAATGGTATATTTGTTAGTGCCAGTTGGTAATGGGCGACTAGCTCAGTTGGTTAGAGCATCTGCCTTACAAGCAGAGGGTCGGGAGTTCGAGTC
>CAMENK010000067.1 GCA_945928335.1 uncultured Bacillota bacterium | reverse complement strand
AAACTGTTCCTTTTTCAAAATACTTTTCTCCACTAGCGTATCCACCTAGTCCGCCTTCTTCATTTTCTTCTGCTTGTCCTTGAGCACCCCAAGCCTCAAGTTTATAGTATCCACTATAAGGAATAACATACTCTTGGTCTTCTTCTTTATAAGAGAAAATTTTATCAACTTTTTCATATTCTATAGTACACTTTAGATCTTCTCCAATATCACTAATAGTCAATATGTTATTTGTAAAAGTTATATTACTAGCTAAACAAGTATTGTTTTTAACAGCATATTTTTCTTCAACATTTAAAGTTAATATTCTCTCTGTTCCATAAGTCTTTATGTTTTCTTTATATGTATTTTTTCCATCTATTGTAGCATTTATAAGAGTTATTTCAATATTATAATTAGGTTCTACAAAAATCCAAGGGTCGCTTTTCATTCCACTCCCTGTTACTTTTACTCCCTTCTTAACATATACATTTGGTCTTAGTCCAGCTGTATCACCTACCTTAATATTTTCTTCTCCAACTGATGTTATAATTATATCTCTCATGTTTGTACTATTTTCTACTTTATCAATTGCAAAAAAATCTTCTTCATCTACCAAATACGAATTTCTTCCACCAACTCTTTCATATTCATAAAGTGTTATATTACCAATGCCATTTACATATCTACTTTCCTCGCATCCAGTACCAGAGCAATTAAAACTAGAAGTATCAAATAAATAAACCTGAGGCATTACTAGAGTTTTTTTAAAAAGAAATAAAGACTCTTCTATATTATTTATTTCAGATAAATTTTCTTTATATGATAATTCTTCTGCATTTAATATATTAAAGAAAAGTAAACTTATTAGAATAAGTAATATTTTTTTCATTATTTTTCTCCCTTTAATTCTTCTTCAATTTCTAATAATCTATTGTATTTACATATTCTTTCTCCACGACTAGTACTACCACTTTTCATAAAAGGTATATTTAAACTTACTGCTAAATCACTAATAAATGTATCTGTAGTTTCTCCACTTCTATGACTAACTATAGGAGTATATTTATGTTGTTTAGCAAGCACGATTGTTTCTAATGTTTCATAAAAGGTTCCCACTTGGTTAGGTTTTATTATAATTGCATTACATAAGCCTTCTTCTATTCCTTCTTTTAATAATTCTTTATTAGTTACAAATAAGTCATCTCCAACTATACTTATTTTTTTGCCTAAAACTTCAGTAATTATTTTAAATCCTTTTTTATCATTTTCATCAAACGGATCTTCTATACTAATAATTGGATATTTTTTAACAAGTTCTACATAAAAGTCTAATAATTCTTCTCTCGTAAGATTTTTATTATCTATTTTATAAGTATCATTAGTATCATTATAAAAACTAGATGCAGCTACATCAAGTGCAATAAATACATTTTTCCCTGGTAGATATCCAGCCATTTCTATTGCTTTAACTATTATACTCAATGCTTCTTCATTATCTTTTAAATCAGGAGCAAAACCTCCTTCATCTCCTACAGATGTCACTAATTCTTTTTCACTAAGTATATTTTTTAAATTATGAAATACTTCACTTGCTACTCTATAAGATGTTTTGAAATCATCAAATTTAGGCACTATCATAAATTCTTGAATATCAATATTATTTGGAGCATGTTTACCACCATTTAATATATTAAACATACAGAAAGGTATTTTTACTTCTCTTTTATTCAAATATTTATATAAAGGTAATTTATTATCTAAGGCAGCTGCTTTCAAACATGCTACACTTACTCCTAAAATTGCATTAGCTCCCAAATTACTTTTATTTGGAGTCCCATCTAATTGTATTAGTAATTCATCTATACTTTTTTGATTTTCAACTGTCATTCCTATTAATTTATCTTTTATAACTTCATTTACATTTCTAACAGCTTTACTAACACCTTTACCCATATATCTTTCATCATTGTCTCTTAATTCTAATGCCTCTTTTTTACCAGTAGAAGCACCACTAGGTACACTAAAAGTTCCAATATTATCATTTTCAGTTAGTACACTAACTTCTATAGTAGGATTCCCTCTGGAGTCTAGTATTTCTCTTGCAACTATATTTTTAATTCTACTCATTTATCCTAAGTCACCTCTTATAACATAATTATACAATAACATTTTAAAAATTTATAGATTTTTTTTGTTTTTTTGCTATAATATTTCTAGGACGTGGTATATATGGTTATAAAAGAAATATCAAGAACTGAATTTGACTCTTTTTCTAAGAATCATCCACTAGGAACTTTTTATCAAACTAGTATGTATGGTGAAGTAATGAGTAAGTGCGGTTATACTGATTTATATATAGGTGGTTATTTAAATGATACTTTGGTAGCTGGTGCATTAATTTTGTCTAAAAATATTTCATTAAATGTTAAATATGGATATAGTCCTCGTGGTTTTATTTTAGATTATAGTGACTTAGATTTATTAAATGATTTTTCTAAATCATTGAGAAAATATTTTAATAAAAAGAATTATGGATTTATTAAAATTAATCCTATGGTTATATATAGCGATGTAAATGCAAAAGATAATACAAAAAAAGTCAACGAAACTGCTGTTAGAATATTCGATGACTTAGTTAATAATAAATATCAAAAATTAAAAAATAATGTTTATTTTGAAAGTCTTTTACCTAAATATAATCCTATACTTAATTTAAAAACTTTTAACTATGATAATTTAGATAAAAAATTACAATCTAATTTAGAAAAAATAGGTCATAAAGGTTTAAATATTTATAAAGGTGATATTTATAATCTAAATGATTTATATGAACTTACTAAAAGAAAAGAAGATGTTAGTCCTGATTTTTATAAATATTTATATAAAACTTTTAATGAGAAGAATATGATAGATTTATTTCTAGTAGATGTTACCTATCATACTTATCTAGAATATTTACAAGAAGAAGTTATTATTGAATTAGATATAAATGAAAGATTAAATAAGTTATTTCAACAAGATCCTAAGAATAAACAAATATATTCTGAAAAAATGTTAAGTGATAAAAAATTAAATGAGCTTCATTCAGAAATGGCTGATGTAAACGAAAAAATACTTAGGGGAATAACTAAAGAAACAGTTGCGGGTGCATTAGTAATTAAATATAAAAACGTTGCTACTATTTATACTAGTGGTTTTATAAAAGATTATAAGAGATTATTACCAAATCATTATTTACATTATATGCTTATAAATAAATATAAACAAGAAGGATATTATTTTATGGATTTAAATGGAATAACTGGTAATAATTCAAAAGATAATCCTTATAAGGGATTAAATGATTTTAAATTAAGCTGGAATCCTAAAGTTTATGAATATATTGGAGAATTTGACTTTATAATTAGTCAAAATAAATATGCATTGTTATGGAGTACACATGCATTACATAGAGAGTTCGACAAAAAAGACCTAAAATATACTGAAGATTAGGTCTTTTTTATTATATTATTTTAAAGTTTTTTTATTTTCTTCAACTATTGAACTTAAATTAAAGTAGATTTGTCCATCATCACCATATACTGATTCAAAATCAATACCATTCATATTTAAGTATTTTCTAGTTACTTCTAATACTTGTCTATCAACTAATACATTACCTATTCTAGTTGCAGATGATATAGATGTTGTTAAATTGATTTCACTTAAATCAATTGATTTATGAGCTTTAATATAAGATCTTACTTGTTCTAGATATTCTAATTTTAAAACTTCATAAATTCTCTTTCCTAATACTACTTTAATTTGATTTTCACTATTTGTACACATATTTTATTCCCCCTTTTTAATGTGTATTACCATCAAGTGATATAATTGTACCATATAAAGTATAATTTGTCAACACTTTTGTATAAAATAAATTACATCTATATAATATTAAAAAAAGAAGATTTACTTCTATTTTAAAGCTTCTAATAATTCTGCTTTTTTCATAGTAGTATAACCTTCTATATTTTTTGATTTAGCTAATTCTTTTAATTCTGCTACTGTTTTAGAAGCTAAAGAATCACTTTTAACTTCTTTATTATTTAATGCTTTCTTAGCAATGTCAACTAATTTACTAAATTCATTCATATCTTGAATTGCTAATTCACTAAGCATTTTTCTATTGATTTCAACTCCTGCTTTGTTAAGTC
>CAMENK010000066.1 GCA_945928335.1 uncultured Bacillota bacterium | reverse complement strand
CTAACATATCCAATAGGATTAATGACAGCAGATGAAGTAGCATATGCAGGAGGGGGAACATCTACAACATTAGAAAGTCCCTATGCATGGTATTATACAAATGCCAAAGGAGGAAGCATTACTGGTAGTAGTTATTGGTGGGCAATGGCTCCTAACTACTGGGGTGGCTCTATTTCTTTCGTTTGGTTCGTCCATGGTTCTAGCAGTCCGGGCCACTTGGGCAACTACGGCTACGTGAACTACTCGCTTGCGGTTCGTGCCTCAGTTTCTCTGAAATCTTGTAATCTGATATCCAAAGGGGATGGAAGAGCATCAAATCCGTACGAAATATACTACGGGGAGGCATGTACTGAAGTGCAAGAGTTCCATTAAACTTAGGCACCATTAAGGTCCCGTTAACTTAATGGTGTCTTTTGACTAAATTACCCATTTAATTACTTATAAGTGATTAAATAATTAAATAATATTAATAAGAAAATATCTCCATGTGCTTAAATAGTACATGGAGTGGTACTAACTACTAAAAAAAACGTTATGGGTTTCATAACGTTTCTTTATTTGTTTAATCTATTTAAGCCTAATGCTGCAAGTATTATTCCACCAGTTGTGTAAACTGCTTTGCTTATCATTGACCCTGCTATTTCTCCACCTCTTATTGAAGCTTCTATTATGCCATTATAAGCATCTCCTCCAACATATTCTTTTATGAAGTAGAATGAGAATTCACGATCAGGTACTGAATAACTTAATCCTATAATAAATAATGCAAGTCCTGCAACTAATAAAACAATAGAAATTATATCTGCTTTTTTTAGTATATTTTTTAGTTTAGTTATTGTTTTCTGTACATTATTTTCTTCTTTTACCTCTTTTACTTCTTCTTTTAATTTTTTTCCACAACTTTCACAGAATGTGTCATCTTTGTTTATTTTTGCCCCACATTCTGGACATTTTGGACTAGCTGGTCTTCCCATAATATTCAAACCTCTCTTTCGAATATATTATAACAATTTTATGTTAAAAAATAAATATTTATGATAAAATTAAGTTTAGTGAGGAATGTTTATGGATTTAAAGTTTAAAGTAATTAAGAAAAGTAATAGAAATATGTCAAGATTAGGAGAGTTTGAAACTAAATGGGGTGTTAGTAAGACACCTATGTTTATGCCTGTTGGGACACTTGCTAATGTTAAAACTCTTACGCCAGAAGAATTAAGAGATGCTGGAAGTAATGTAATACTTTCTAATACATATCATTTATGGTTAAGACCTGGCGAAGATATAGTAAATGAAGCAGGAGGATTACATTCTTTTATGAATTATAAAACTGGCCCTATGTTAACTGATAGCGGTGGGTTTCAAGTTTTTAGTTTGGCTAAAAAGAAAGATATTAAGGAAGAAGGAGTTTATTTTAAGAGTCATATAGATGGATCTAATTTATTTTTAAGTCCTGAGAAGAGTATTGAGATTCAAAATAAATTAGGTGCAGATATTATTATGAGTTTTGATGAGTGTCCTCCTTATCCTTCTACATATGAATATATGAAAAATAGCATAGAAAGAACTCTAAGATGGGCTAAAAGGGGTAAAGAAGTTCATAGTAATCCTGAACAAGCATTATTTGGTATTGTTCAAGGAGGAGAGTTTGAAGATTTAAGAAAAGAATCTGCTTTAAGAACAGTAGAAATAGGATTTGATGGTTATAGTATTGGAGGAGCAGCTGTAGGTGAAACTAAGGAAGTTCAATACAAAGAAGTAGAGTATGCAACTAAGTATTTACCTGAAGATAAGGTTAGATATTTAATGGGAGTAGGAGATCCAATTGATTTGATTGAAGGTAGTTTAAGAGGTGTAGATATCTTCGATTGTGTCGCGCCTACTAGGATAGCTAGACATGGTAATGCTTATACTAGACATGGTAAAATAAATTTGAGAAATCAAAAATATAAAAGAGATTTTACACCATTAGAAAGTGATTGTGATTGTTATACTTGTAAAAATTTTACTAAAGCATATATTAGACATCTTATTATTTCAGAAGAAACTTTAGGTGGTAGACTTTTATCTATACATAATATTAGATTTTTAACTAAGTTAATGGAAGATGTTAGAGATAATATAGAAAAAGACACACTTGAAGAATTTAGAGATTCGTTCTATAATAATTATTATAATAAGTAGGTGTATATATGAGAATAAGTAAAGAGAGGTTGAGTTTAATAGTTGCTGTTACTGGGATAAGTTTAATAGTGATATTTAGTGTTATTTTTCAAATAGTTGATGATGCTGAGAGTAAGAATACTAAGTATATAGAAAAGAGTTTAATAGCTTTAGTAGAAAAGTGTATTAAAGATAACAATTGTGAAAAAAGAACTATTACTTTGAATGAACTTAATAGTAAAGGTTATTTGGATAATCAAACTATTCAACAATTAGATGGATATAGTTTAGATAGTTATATAGGATATCCTACAAGAGATGTTCATTTAATTAAATAAACGAGTCTTTGACTCGTTTATTTTTTCTTAAAGTTTATTCCAAACATTCCACCTAGGGTTGATGATAGTAATAATATTAAAAAATATATTAGTGATTTAACTTCTGGGAAACTTCTAAATATTAAAGCTAAAAATAGTATTAATATTACATTTATTACTCCTATTAAAAGTCCACTTAAGTATCCTCTTTTTTCACTCTTTTTTCCTATTATAAATCCATTAGTCATAAATAATAGTATTATATAAATAAAACTTATTATTGATACTACTTTATAACTTATTAAATTAAAATGTGCGAGTGTTGTTATTATTAAAAGATATATTATTAGAGATAATAGAAACCATGCAGATGTTATTAGAAATTTTTTATATTTATTCATAAAACCCCCTAGTTAAATATATTTTATGTTTAAATTATTATGATTATTTACATAATAATTATAGGTGATATTATGCAGATAGGAACAGTTATATTTAGAACTATTTTTTTCTATGTATTCATTTTAATTATTTATAGAATTATGGGTAAGAGAGAAATAGGTCAATTATCTATACAAGATTTAGTTGTAAGTATACTTATAGCTGAGATGGTTGCTATTAGTATTGAGAATAGAAAAGATTCTCTATGGCTTACAATATTACCTATTTTATTATTAGTTTTATTGGAAGTTTTAGCAGCTTTTGTTTCTATGAAGTGTAATAGATTTAGAGATATAATTGAAGGTAAACCTGTACTTATTATAAATAAAGGAGTAATTAATTATAAAGAAATGGTTAAACAAAGATATACTTTAGATGATTTACTTTTGGAACTTAGAACTAATGGTATTAAGAATTTGCAAGATGTTGAGTATGCTGTTTTAGAGAATAATGGTAAGTTAAATATTTTTAAATATAATTTTTTAAGGATTAAGAGTGATAATCCTTTTCCTTTAATTGTTGATGGTCGTATAGAAAGAAGTACTTTGAAGTATATAAATAAAGATGAAGTATGGCTTACAGAACTTATTAAAAAAGAAAAGTGTGAAGTAAGTGAAGTATTTTATGCTTTTTATAAAAACAATAAGGCTTATATTATTAGGAAAGATGATGTTTTGAAAGCATGTAAGACTCAAGAATGCCAAACTCGGAAGTAAAATCGTGCTAAACTCGGAAGTGACCTGTGGTTTCATGAAAATTTTGTACAATGAAAATTTTGACAATATCAATAAATTATGTTATTATTAGTATGCAAGCAAGAAATATTGCATAAAATAAAAAAGAGGAACATTTAATTCCATAAGTGAATGTCGCCTCTAAATATTTAGTGTCGACACTCAATCAGAGATGAAAGAGTGTCTATTTTTTTATTGCTAATACCAGTAAGGTAGAAAGTAACAAAATGATAGCAATGAGCTTTAGAACTTTTATTATAAAAGTCTTAGTTTTCATCATATCTACCTCCTTTCTTTTATAAGATTGGAGGACGACACTCACATCAAATGTTCCTAGAAAAATTATATAATAAGTAAGTTTAGAAAACAAGCAAACAGATGAAAGTTTTTGTTAATCTTAATTCTCAAGTTTTTAGTTTGAGGATTAAGATTTCTTAAGAAATATCATATAATTTTATAAAAGATTATAACTAGACTAAAAATATTCTAAAGACCCTTTTAGAAATTTATAATCTAAGAAAGTGCTT
>CAMENK010000065.1 GCA_945928335.1 uncultured Bacillota bacterium | reverse complement strand
TTAAAAAAAGTTCTAGAAAGCAAAACAAATACTCCAATATATGAATTAGAGAATCCAAAATATTTAGATAACATCAAAGATAAATTATACGATAAATTTAATTTAAATAACGAAACAATAGATAAAATAATAGATATATTAAAAATACATTTAACTAAATATACAAATAGACCTACTTCATTAGAAATTACTAATAATTTAGAAATTAGTAATACTTTAGTAGAAGAACTCTCTAAGATATTAAAAATGAATTTAATAAAATTAAATTTAAACGAATATCAAGATACAACAAGTATAAATAAAATTATTGGTAGTCCAGCAGGATATATAGGGTATGAAGACAAAAATACCATATTTGAAAAATTAAAAACCTATCCAATATCCATAATATATATTGAAAACTATAATAATACTAATCAAAATATAAAAAATTTATTTTTAAATATACTAAAAACTGGAGAACTTACTCTATCAAATAATGACATTATTAAAATCAACAACACACTTATAATATTTGCTAATAAAAAAGAAGAAAATAATTCTTTAGGATTTATAAACAATAAAGAGGAAAATAAAAAAAGTATCTATGATTATAGTATAAACATAGATAATAAAATACAATTATATAGCATATCAAAGACTTAAATAATATGAGAAAAAACTAGACATTCATCATATCTAGTATATTTACTTAATCTAAATTATTCTCCTTTTAATAACCAATCTATTACATTCATTTTTGTAATACCATCATAATCTGCTTCTAAATCCATATCTAAAGTTAATAACATTTTAGGATAATGGTCTCCTGTTTTTTGTAGTGATCTTAACTCTCTTTCTAATACTTTTTCATCTCTTAATGTTAATGCAACTTGGTAGTATTTTAATCCATCTCTATTTTCTGCAACAAAGTCAACTTCTAAATCATCAACTTTACCAACATAGACTTTATATCCTCTTCTAAGTAATTCAAGATATACTATATTTTCTAATATATATCCCATATCGCTATCTGCTTTTTTTCCAAGTAAATAACTTCTTAAACCAGAATCCACTGTATAATACTTATAATCTCTCACTAATAGTTTTTTTCCTTTAACATCAAATCTTTCTGCTTTATATATTAAGAAACTTTCTAAAAATGCAGTTATATAATTTTCAACTGTATGATTGCTTGTTGACATACCTTTACTCGTTAAAGTATCACTTATTTTCTTTGTTGATATAGGACTTCCTATACTATCAAATATAAACTTTAATACACTTTCAAGTAACATCTTATCAGATATGTTATTCCTAGCCATTATATCTTTATATACTATTGTAGAGAATATTCCATCTAAATATTTATCTATATCATTTGGATTAGTTTTTAAAATACTTATATTTCCTGGCATACCACCATTCTTCATATAGTTTAAAAACAATTGTTGATAATTTTTATCATCAAATGCTGTTATATATTCTTTAAATGATAATGGTAACATTTTTATTTCTACATATCTACCAGATAATAATGTAGCAAGTTCTCCAGACAATAAATAAGCATTTGAACCTGTTATATAAACATCAACATTTTTCTTTATATATAAACTATCTACTGCTTTTTGAAATTCCGGAACATTTTGAACTTCATCTAAAAATACATAATATTGTTTTTTTGAATCTAATTTACTATTTATATAATCATACAACTCTTTATAACCTTCAAAATCATAATTTGCATCTTCTAAATTCACATGTATGATTTGCTCATCACTTATATTGTTTTTCTTTAAAAAATCTATAAACAATTCAAATAATGTAGATTTACCACATCTTCTTATACCAGTCACAACTTTGATTAAATCTTTATCTTTCCATCTTTTCAATTCTTCAAGATATTCAGTTCTTTCTATCATAGTTTACACCTCTGATAAAAGTATATATTAAATTTAATAAAAAGTCAAGTTTTGGAAATATTTTTCCAAAACTGTCAAAATTCGACAAGTTTTGAAAATTACATAATATTCTTTTTAAAATATTTTCAAATTAAAACTAAAGACTTTTCATCAAAAATTTGGTACAATTATATCGGTGATAATATGGATTTAATATTGGTAGCTTTAATCATTTTAATTCCTCTATTTGCAGGAATATATGTTAGAACTACATACAACTCAAACTTAAAAATTAAAAATAGTGAAAATTTAACTGGATACGATGTTGCTAGAAAAATACTGGATGAAAATGGATTAAACGATTTAATCATTGTAGAAACAGGAGGCACATTATCGGATCATTATGATCCTAATAGAAAAGTAATACGATTATCTAAAGATGTATATCATGGCACATCGGTTGCATCTCTTGCAGTTGCTGCACATGAAACTGGTCATGCAATTCAAGATAAAGAAGGATACTTTTTTCTAAAATTTAGAAGTTTAATATTTCCAATAGTAAATATAGTTTCTAGTTTTTCATACTATATAATATTGTTAGGATTTATTCTAGAAATTATGAACTTAATATGGATTGGAATATTTGCAACAGGATTTGGTATAGTATTTCAAGTTGTAACATTACCAGTAGAATTTAATGCATCTAACCGTGCCAAAGAAGAATTAAAAAGATTAGGGCTTACAAATGATAGAGATAATGAAGGAGCAGAACAAATGTTAACTGCAGCAGCATTAACTTATGTAGCTGGTGTTTTAGCTAGTGTATTACAAATTTTAAGATTAATAGGAATTGCAAGTGATAGAAATTAAAACAAAGAAAAAACTCTACTTTTCGTAGAGTTTCTTTATTTAACAAATGGAATAAGTCCCATTGTTCTTGCTCTTTTTACTTCTCTAGCAATATGTCTTTGATGTAAAGCACAAGCCCCAGTCATTCTTCTAGGTAAAATTTTACCTTTTTCATTTATATATTTAGAAATGATTGGTACATCACTATATTTAACACTTTTACCAGCACACATTTGACATATCTTCTTTTTTCTAGGATAAAATTCTTTCATTTACTAACCTCCTCACTTAATTAAAATGGTAAATCATCATCACTTAAAGCAACTTCACTACCAAAATTTTTAAATGGATCCTCAGTTGAAATATCTACTCCGTTATCTTTACTTGGTTCATCCACATAAAATGAACTTGTTGTATCAACATAAGCGTTAACAGGTGCGTCATTTGAAGCACTATTACCACTATTTTTTGAACTTAAAAATTCTACATTGTCTGCAACAACCTCAGTAACATATCTCTTTGTTCCATCTTGAGCATCATAATTTCTAGTTTGTATTCTACCTTCAACACCAAGCATTTGACCCTTAGTAATATATTTACCAACATTCTCTGCTTGTTTTCCAAATACAACAACATTTATAAAATCAGCTTCAATATTACCTTCTTTATTTCTAAAATTTCTATTAACTGCTAAACTAAATGATGCAATTTGCATACCAGATGAAGATGTTCTAATTTCAGGATCCCTTGTTAATCTACCAACTAGCACAACTTTATTCATACTACTCGTCCTCCTTAACTATTAAATGTCTAATAATCTTTTCATCAATTCTAGCTTTTCTATCAAACTCTTTAACAGCTTTACTTTCACATTCAACATTAAGTACATGATAATATCCTCTTTGTTGTTTCTTAATTTCATATGCTAATTTCTTTTGTCCTAAATCTTTAGAATTTACAATCTTAGCACCTTCACTAGTTAAAACATCTTCAAAAGATTTAACAGTATTTTTTACCTCATCTTCTGTGATATCAGCTCTTACGATAAACATTATTTCATATTTATTCATCATTTCACCTCCTTATGGTCTATGGCTTCATATAGAAGCAAGGAGCATAACAGCTCTTTCAACAGGTATTATAACAAATAAACCTATAAAAGTCTACTCAAAAATTCTTAAAATAGACTTTATTAAAAATTATTTTCCCATTATCTTTTTCTTAACTTGTACATCTTTTATTATTTCTTCAGTATCTAAACTATTTAATGTATCACTAATTCTATTTATAAGTTCATCACCTTCCAAATAAGGATTTTCACTTATAATTTTATTAAAACCATTATGTAGTTGCTCATATTGTGAAATATATGCTAATAAATACATAATATCCTCTTCCATATCTCTAAACAAATAAACTGCACAATTAATATTAGTATTATACTCCTTTATATTATTCTTCATTTTATCTATAAACTTTTTAATAATTGATTCTCC
>CAMENK010000064.1 GCA_945928335.1 uncultured Bacillota bacterium | reverse complement strand
CCAGATCTTTCAAAATTTAAAGTTAATGCATCATCATCCATTGTATAGTATACAGATTCTTCTAAATTTTCTTCTGAAAGATTCTTAATATAATCAATTATTTTAGGTGTCTCAGAAGTTTGTGATTGACTTTGATTACTATTACTGTTTTTATTAGAGGATATACTTTCTATTTTTAATATAATAAATGCTAATACGAATATTCCTAAATATATTCCTATTTTAATTAATCTTTTCTTTTGTTCTAATCTTTCTTCTTCATTCATTAAACATTTTCCCCTTTAAATTTTCTTTACCAATTCCATTAGCAAAATCTATTGAATTCATTTCTTTTTTTCCACTAGGTTTTAGCCTTTTTATAATTATACTCTTATCTTTACATTTAACTATAATTCCCATTTTATTAATTTCAGTTATTTCTCCTACTTTTCCGCTAATATCGTCAATAAGATCACTTTCACATATTTTTATGATATTATTATTTAATGTTGCATAAGCAGTTGGAAATGGATATAGACCTCTAATTTGATTGTATACTTCGATGCTAGTTTTATTGAAGTCTATTTTTTCTTCTTCTCGGCTAATGTTGTATGCAAAAGTTGCATCTTCATCATTTTGCTTAATTCTTTTATTTGTTTCATTAAATATACTTGGTAATGTGTCTATAAGTAATTTAGCACCTATATCACTTAATTTATCGTGTAAAGTACCTACATTATCTTTTATATCTATTTTTAAACTTTCTTGACTTATAATATCTCCTGCATCCATTTTTTCACTCATATACATTATTGTTATTCCAGTTTCTTCATATCCATCTATAATCGCTTTATGAATGGGCGCGCCTCCTCTTAATTTTGGTAGCAATGAAGCGTGTACATTTATTGCATTATATTTTGGAAAATCTAATAGTATTTTTGGAATTATTTGTCCATATGCACAGGTAATTATTATATCTGGATTTTTGTCTATTATGATTTGATAATCTTCCTTTATTTTTATCGGTTGAAAAACTTCAATTTTATTATCTAGTGCAACTTTTTTTACTGGTGAATATGTTAATTCTAAATGTCTTCCACTTTGTTTATCAGGTTGAGTTACAACTAAAACCACATTAGTATTTTCTATTAGTTTTTTTAATACTGGAACAGCAAATTCCGGTGTTCCCATAAATACTACCCTTTTGTCTTTCATTTCATTTACCTCTTTCTATTTAAGTATATCAAATTTTAAGGTTAATAACTATATTATATTTAAAGGATTGATATTTATATCAAGTTTTACTTTATTACCTACATATATACTATTTAACTTAGATAATACTTCTAGTATATTTTCCTCGCGTTTATACTTTATTATTATTTGAAAATAATAATTATTTTTTAGTTTAAAAATACTAGCTGTAGATGGTCCTAAAATTATAAAGTTATTTGATAAGTTTTTACTTAAAAAGTTTTTAACTTTGTTACTTTCATTTTTGGCTATTTCATATTCTTTACTTATTATTTTAATTGAAATCATATAAAAATAAGGGGGATATTTCAGTTTTCTTCTTATTTCCATTTCTTTTTTATAGAAATTAACATAGTTTTGTTTTTTAACACATTCATAAACATAATTATCAGGATTATAAGTTTGAATTATTACTTCCCCATCTAAATCATATCGGCCAGTTCTTCCACCAGTTTGCATTAAAAGTTCAAAAGTTCTTTCTCCGCTTCTAAAGTCTGGTATATTTAATGATGCATCAGCATTTATTACTCCTACTAAAGTAACTCTTTTAAAATTTAGTCCTTTAGAAATCATTTGAGTACCAATTAATATATCATATTCATAATTTTTAAAGCTCTCTATTATTTTTTGATGTGAACCTTTCTTTGTAGTTGTATCTAAATCCATTCTTATAGTTCTTACACCTGGAAACATTTCTTTTATTATACTCTCTAATTTTTCAGTTCCCATTCCTAAATCTTTTATAGCTTCTTCTTTACAGTTAGGACATATTTTTGACATAGTAATACTATAACCACAATAATGACATCTAAGATTGTTTGAAGTTTTGTGATATATTAATGAAATGTCACAATTCGGGCATTTCCAAACATATCCACAAGAAGAACAACTCATAAAAGTTGAATAGCCTCTTCTATTTAATAGTAAAATCACCTGTTCTTTTTTATTTAAACAATTTGCTATTTTCACTTTAAGTTCATTACTTATAATGAAGTTTCTTCTCTTTGTTTCTTTATTCATATCAACCGTTTTTATTGTAGGTAATTTTTCATTTACTCTTTCAGTTAAACTTACTAATTTAAATACACCCTTTTCGGCACGTGCATATTGTTCTAATAACGGCGTAGCACTTCCCATTAAAACTTTTGCATTATGTGTTTCAGCTCTTTTAAAAGCGATGTCTATTGCATTATATTTTGGATTTACATCTTGTTTAAAAGAAGAACTTCCACATTCATCAATAATTATAATTCCTATATTTGATAAAGGTGCAAAAATAGCGCTTCTTGCACCAATAACAATCTTTACTTCTTTTCTGACAATTCTTCTATATTCATCATACTTTTCCCCTTCAGATAGAGCACTATGAAGAACTGCAACTTGATTGTCAAACTCACTTTTAAATTTGCTTACTATTTGTGGCGTTAAACTTATTTCTGGAACTAACATTATTGCACTTTTATTTCTATTAAGACAATCTTTTATTAATTTAATATATATTTCAGTTTTACCACTTCCAGTTACGCCATATAAAAGTATTTTGTTATTATCACTATTTTTTATTTCCTCAAAACATTTATTTTGATTTTTTGTTAACTCAATATCTTTTTTTTCTTCTTTAATATAATTTATATTTCTAAGAACTTCTTCTGATTTAACAAGTACGACATTTTCATCAATTAAATCTTTTAGTTCTTTACAATATATTTCTTTTCTTTCTACTTCTTTTTTTTCTTTTAAAAGGTTAATTAAACTAATTGCTTTCTTTTTTCTAGGATTATTTTTTATATATTCTTCTACGCATTTATCTTCATTTAAATAAACTAATATTTTTGTTTTTAAATTTACATTTGCTTTACTTGATGCTTTTAAAGCTTTGGGAAACATTGCTTGATAAGCACTAATTAGTGTTGATAGCGTTGTCTTTTTTATATACTTTCCTAATTCGATTAATTCATTATTTAAACAGAAGTCTTTTTCAATTATTTTTTCTATATATTTATATTCAAAATCTTTAGATACTTCCTCATTTTTTATATTTAATATAAAGCCTTCAATTGTTTTAGTAGCAAATGGAACTAATACTTTTTGTCCAACTTTTATATCTTCTTCTAATTCTTTCGGTACTAAATAATCAAAGGTTTTATCTAATTCTTTAGCACTATATTCTATTAAAACGCTTGCAATCATATGTATGGATTGTAAAGAAGTTCATGTTCTAGTGTTGTACTTTTTCCATGTCCTGGATAAATTTTTGTTTCTTTTTTAAAAGAAGTTTTTAAAAGTTTTAGGCTATAATTCATTTCTTCTTCACTGCCTCCTTCTAAATCCATTCTACCAATACTTTCATAAAATATAAAGTCTCCAGCAAATAAATCATTAGTTTTTTCAAAGTAAAAAGATACGCTATCCATGGTATGCCCTTTAGTAGGAATCACTTTAAACTTTAAACCTATTTCTTTAAATATTCCAATACTTTTATAATCATATATTTTTGCTTTATATTTCTCTTTTAAATAATTTAAGGATCCTATGTGATCAAAATGATAATGTGTAATAAATATTGATTTAGGCACTAATTTATTATTATTAAGAAAATCTTCTATTTTTGTTGTTTCTTCAGCTGGATCAACTATTATTGTTTCGTTACCATTTATTATAAAATATGTGTTATTATCTAGTGGTTTTAATATTAGTTTTTCTATTATCATATTTTTCTCCTTTAAAACATTTCAATCAAACTATCTAATTTATCAATAACTAAATATCCTTTTCCATTTAATTTTGTAGAAAATCTTACTGGTATTCCACCTTCTTTTTCCCATTCTCTTAAATTTCCAGCATAATCATCAACAAGGATTGAACCTTCAGTGTGAACCATTTTAGTTTTAGATATATCTTTTGGACAAATAATAACCGTGATATCTTTAAAGTGACTTCTTATATATTTAACTTTATCACTTGCTTCTTTTATTGTATAGCAGTGAGTTAAAATATTTACCTCAAA
>CAMENK010000063.1 GCA_945928335.1 uncultured Bacillota bacterium | reverse complement strand
AAATAGATTATTTTCTATTTTCATACTCTTACCTTTCATATATTCATTACCCTTTAAGCCTCAATTACGTTTATAAAGCCTCTTCATTGTATTCTTGTTTTTAATTATTTTGTTTAGTATAATTAAACTGGTGACAATAATGTTAAGAGGAGATAGATTAAAAAAATTAAGAATGAGTATGGGAGTCACACAGGAGGAACTTGGAGAAATTTTAAAAGTTACTAAAAGTACTATTTGTTGTTATGAAAGAGGTACAAGAACTCCCACTTTAGAAAATCTTATAGACCTATCTGATTATTTTCAAGTAAGTATTGATTACTTATTAGGACGAGATGTTTTAGTTAGAAATAAAAATAATACTTTAGAGTTTATGAGTGAAGAAGATTTAAATTTAATGCAAAGAAAAAAATCCCTAAAGAAAGGTGAGAGTATGAAAATAGAAGATATAATTAGTAAGTTTGAGAAAAGTAAGAAACTATCTAAAGAAGAAATTGAATATGTAGTTACTAACTATACTAATGGTTTAATTGATGATGATAATATGTCTAAATTGTTATTACTTATTAAGGAATATGGTTTAAGCTATAAAGAAACTTTTTATTTGACTGATTCTATGATTAAAACTGGTGATGTTTTGGATTTAAGTAATATTAAGAGAACTGTTGTTGATAAGCATTCTACTGGTGGTGTAGGAGACAAAGTTACTTTTTTAGTAGCGCCTATAGTTGCATCTTTAGGTTTAGGTGTCGCTAAGATGAGTGGTAGAAGTTTAGGTTTTACTGGAGGTACAATTGATAAATTAGAAAGTATTCCTGGATATAAAGTTAAAATTACTAATGAAGAATTTGAAAATAATGTTAATAGTGTAGGTATAAGTGTAATTAGTCAAACTTCTTCTTTGGCACCTGCTGATAAAAAAATATATGCTTTAAGAGATCAAATAGGCGCGGTTGAAAGTATTCCATTAATTGCTAGTAGTATAATGAGTAAGAAAATAGCTAGTGGTGCTAAGTATATTGTTATTGATTTAAAAGTGGGTAAAGGTGCTTTTATGAAGGACATAGAAAGTGCTAAGGTTCTAGGTGAATACATGATTAAAATAGGAGAATATTTTAATAGAAAAGTTGTATGTTTGTTAACTGACATGAATACACCTTTAGGATTTTCTATAGGTAATAGCCTAGAAGTTAAAGAAGCACAAGAGTTCTTTTCTGGTAAAAGAGAGAAAAGAATAGAAAAACTTGTTATAGTTTTAGCTAGTGAAATGGTTTCTATAGGTAAAGGAATTAGTATTGAAGAAGCAGAAACTAAAGTTAAAGAAGTATTAGAAAATGGTATGGCTAGGGATAAATTTTATGAATGGATTGCTAATCAAGGCGGGTCTTTAAGTAAAATGAAAGATAGTAAATATCAAAAAATAATTTATTCTAATAGTGAAGGTTATATAAATGAAATAGATCCTATAAAGTTGGCTATGTTTGTAAAAGATTTAGGTGCTGGAAGGGTAAAAAAAGAAGATAATATTGATTTAACTGTTGGAGTAACTCTTAAACATTCTTTATATGATTATGTTAAAGAAGGTACTCCATTGGTAGAAATATTCTATAATAAGGAAATTCCTGATATGGAAGAAAGAATTCTTGAATCATTTAAAATAGAAAGTATTAAAACGGAAGAAAAAGATATAATAATAAGTGTATTAAAATAAAGGAGAATTATGAAAAAGATTTTGAATTTATTGACACTTTTAATTATCTTTTTTTCATTTTATTTAAATTTAAATGCTATAAGTAATATTAGTATAAATAATAATAATCTTGTGCCTGAATTTAATAAAAATACTAAAGTATATAATGTATTTGTAAAAGAAGATGTTGAAATTATTACAATAAATGTTGAGAAATTAGATAATGAAATAGTTACTGGTGTAGGTAGTCAAAGTTTAAAAAAAGGGTTAAATGTTTTAGAAATAATTTCTTATATTGATGAAGTAGAAGTTGAAAGATATGTATTAAATATTACTAGAGGTGATGTTGTATATGATAAGAATAATTCATCTTTAAAGAAATTAAGTATTGAAGGATTTGATATAAGTTTTAATGAGTTTGTTTATGATTATGAGATTAAAGTTAATAACTTAGATAAACTTAATGTAACTTATGAAACTAGTTCTCCATATTCAATTGTTAAGGTTAGTGGAGATATTATTTTAAATGAAGGGGAAAATAATATAAATATAAAAGTAACTAGTGGTAATGGTAAAAATTCCACTAGTTATAAGATTAAAGTATATAAAGAAATTTCTAAGAATGTTAGTAATAGTAAGAAAAGTTTTTTTGATAATAAAGAATTTAGTAGTTTTGAATTAAAGTTAATTGCTATTGGTTTAGGTGTTTTTGGTTTAATAATAATTTTAATTTTATTTTATTTAATATTTAGAAAAAAAAGGACTTAGTAGAGTCCTTTATATTTTACATAATATTCTTCAAAAGTTATATTTTCGTTTTTGATAAGTGTTGCAACTTCTATACCTACATATCTATAGTGCCAAGGTTCATAAGTGTATCCAGTCATGTAAACTTTATCTTTAGGATATCTTAGTATAAATCCATATTTATGAGCATTATCTTGTAGCCACTCAAATTGTGGTGTGTCTTCAAAATATTCTTCTAGTGTTCCATCATGGCTAACGTCAATTGCAAGACCAGTTTGGTGTTCTGAATGATTAGGTCTAGCACTATAGGTATCTGCTTCTTCTTTTCCATCTCTTGCAACATATCTATTATAAAGATAACTTTGTGTATCTTCACTTCTATAACCACTTTGTAAGATTATTTTTAATCCATCATTTCTCATGGCAGTTGCCATTTCTTTTAATGCTTCTCCTGCTTCTCTTTGCATTTTAACACTTTCAACTTGTATTAAATCATTAGGTTCAATACCGCTTGGTAAAGCATAAAATTTGTTAACTAGTACTAATAAGTCATTAGGATTATCTACAGTTTTTATATCTGTATAAAACTCTTTATCTATACTTGTATTAACTCTCATAATAATTTCATCATAAGAATAATCTGATTTATTTTTTAAGTTAATATATCTTTCTATATTTTCTATATGAAAATATTTAATTTTACTAAATTCAACTAAATAATCATATTTTTTATCAATTTTTTCTATTTCTTCTTTGTCTAAATTATTTATAATTTCCTCACTTTCACTTTTTGAATAACCTAAGTTTACTAATTTATCCTTGATTGAATCTGATTCAATTTTATTTTCGATATTTGTATTATTAGTATCATCACTATTTAATTGTTTATATAAAACTTTAATTCCAAATATTCCTATTCCAATTATAATAATCAAAATTATAAGATTTCCAAAATGAACTTTTACTCTTTTTTTTCTCTTCATTATCTCACCTATAATAATTATACTACTTTGTTAAAAAAATATCTTCAGTTAATTTAATTGGTATACATTTTTTGTTATTTTATTTTTATAAAAGAATACCATTTATTAGAGGTGTTTATGAAAAAAATATTTTTGTTTATGTTTTCTTGTTTATTTGCATTTGGTATTTATAATTGTGAAGAAACTAAGACTGAAGAGAATATTCAAGAGGAGGTAATTAAATTAAATAGTGAAAGTGGAATAATAATGGAAGCTAGTACTGGTAAAATTATATTTGAAAAAGATTCTAATAAAGAAATGGCTCCTGCTTCTATGACTAAGATTATGACTTTATTATTGATTATGGAAGAAATAGACAATGGAAATTTAAAATATGATGATGAAGTTATAATTAGTAAAAATGCAGCAAGTATGGGTGGTAGTCAAATATATTTAGAGGAAAATTCTAAGAGTACTGTAAAAGAATTATTAACTTCTATAGGTATTGGAAGTGCAAATGATGCTTCAGTAGCAATGGCTGAAAAAATAGGCGGAAGTGTTGAAAATTTTGTGAATATGATGAATGAAAAGGCTAAAGCATTAGGGTGTGAACATACTCATTTTGTAAATCCACATGGTTTAGATGCTGAAGGGCATTATTCATCTGCTAAAGATATGGCTATTATAGCTAGAGAACTAATAAAACATGAAAGTATATTGGAAATTACAGGTACTTATGAAACCACTATTACTCATCAAAATGGTAAGAGTATTTGGCTAGTAAATACTAATTCCTTAATAAGATTTTATAGTGGGTTAGATGGATTAAAAACCGGATTTACTGATAAAGCTGGATATTGTTTAACTGGAACTATGAAAAGAAATGATA
>CAMENK010000062.1 GCA_945928335.1 uncultured Bacillota bacterium | reverse complement strand
GAAAAAGAAAGAATTGGACGTATTTTACAAATGCATGCTAATCAAAGAAAAGAAATTACTGAAGTATATTCTGGTGAAATAGCTGCAGCAGTTGGACTTAAAGATACATTTACTGGTGATACTTTATGTGATGAAAAACATCCAGTAATTCTTGAAAAAATGACATTCCCAGAGCCAGTTATTGAATTAGCTATTGAACCTAAATCAAAGGCTGATCAAGAAAAAATGAGTTTAGCATTACAAAAATTAGCTAAGGAGGATCCATCTTTCAGAGCTAGCACAAACCATGAAACTGGCCAAACTATAATTGCTGGTATGGGTGAATTACACTTAGATGTATTAGTAGATAGAATGAGAAGAGAATTTGATGTTGAATGTAATACAGGTAAACCTCAAGTTGCTTATCGTGAAACATTAACTCAAACTGCTGAATGTGAAGGTAAATACATTAAACAATCTGGTGGACGTGGACAATATGGACATGTATGGGTTAAATTTGAACCTAATAAAGACAAAGGATATGAATTTGTTGACGAGATTGTTGGTGGTGTAGTGCCTCGTGAATACATTGGCGTAGTTGATAAAGGATTACAAGAAGCATTAGAAGGTGGAGTACTTGCAGGATATCCTATGATAGATGTAAAATGTACATTATTTGATGGATCATATCATGATGTAGACTCTAACGAAATGGCATTTAAAATTGCAGCTTCAATGGCATTAAAAGAAGCTAAAAATAAATGTAAACCTGTCATTCTAGAACCTATTATGAAAGTTGATGTAGTTGTTCCAGAAGAATTCATGGGAACAGTTATGGGAGACTTAACTAGTAGAAGAGGAAGACCACTTGGAAATGAATCAAGAGGTAAGGATTTACAAATCTCAGCTATGGTACCTTTAGCAGAAATGTTTGGATATATGACTGTACTTCGTTCAAATACTCAAGGACGTGGAACATATCAAATGATATTCGACCATTATGAAGAAGTACCAAAAAATATACAAGAGGATATTATTAAGAAAAATAGTATACAATAAATTGTCATTATTTAGTTATTTATACTTGCAAAAAAGGCAAGTATTAGATAAAATGAATATGTATTGATGAAAGGAGAAAATTAAAATGGCAAGACAAAAATTTGATCGTTCAAAACCACATGTTAACATTGGTACAATTGGACACGTAGACCACGGTAAAACAACTTTAACTGCGGCTATCACAAAATTATTTGGTGAATTTGTTGACTATGCTGATATCGATAAAGCACCAGAAGAAAGAGAAAGAGGAATCACTATCAATACAGCTCACGTTGAGTATGAAACTGAAAAAAGACACTATGCTCACGTTGACTGCCCAGGACATGCTGACTATGTAAAAAACATGATCACAGGTGCTGCTCAAATGGATGGAGCAATCCTAGTAGTTAGTGCTACAGATGGACCTATGCCTCAAACAAGAGAACACATCTTATTATCTAGACAAGTTGGTGTACCTAGAATGGTAGTATTCATCAATAAATGCGATATGGTTGATGATCCTGAACTTCTTGACTTAGTTGAAATGGAAGTTAGAGAATTATTAACTGAATACGGATTTGATGGAGATAATACTCCAGTTGTAAGAGGTTCTGCTCTTAAAGCTCTTGAAGGAGATGCTACTTATGAGCAATCTATCAGAGATTTAATGGCTGCTGTTGATGATTGGATTGAAACTCCAGTAAGAGATAACGACAAACCTTTCTTAATGAGTATTGAAGATGTATTCACTATCACAGGTCGTGGAACTGTTGTTACTGGACGTGTTGAAAGAGGACAATTAAAACTTAACGAAGAAGTTGAAATCGTTGGTATTAAAGATACAAGAAAAACAGTTGTTACTGGTATCGAAATGTTCAGAAAATCACTTGATTTTGCTGAAGCTGGTGATAATGCTGGTGTATTACTTCGTGGTATTAACCGTGAAGATGTTGAAAGAGGACAAGTACTTGCTAAACCAGGAACTGTTACTCCACATAAGAAGTTTAAAGCAGAAGTTTATGTTCTATCTAAAGAAGAAGGCGGAAGACATACTCCATTCTTCAGTAACTATAGACCACAATTCTACTTCAGAACAACTGATGTTACTGGTGTAATAGAATTACCTGCTGGTGTTGAAATGGTTATGCCTGGAGACAATGTTTCTATGACAGTTGAACTAATCACTAAGATTGCTATCGAAAACGGTACTCAATTCAGTATTCGTGAAGGTGGTAGAACAGTTGGTGCTGGTAAAGTAACTGAAATCATTGAATAATTAAAGAATCCCAAATTTTGGGATTTTTTTTAATTTCTACATTTGATTATTCGTTCCAAAAAATGTGATTTAGTGATATATTATAAATGAAATGTCAACTATGGTATTAGGAGTTATTGGGAAAGTGTAGGAAAAGCAGAGACAGATTTTCTTCTTTATACTAACGATGGAATAATTCCACTTGAAGTAAATGCTAGTGATAATACAAAATCTAAAAGATTAAATGTTTATATAGAAAAATATAAACCAAAATATGCTTATAGAATTAGTACTAAAAATTTTGGTTATAACAAAGAAACTAAAATTAAAAGTATACCTCTTTATGCAGTGTTTTGTATCAAAGATTAAAAACAATTATAAATAAAAAATAGTTCAAAATTTTGAACTATTTTTCCATACTTCTAATTTCTTTAGCTGTCATTCTAACTTTTTTTCCATCAACAGTTACAGTTTGAAGATTAACCTTTTGAGTTTTTTTAGTAGCCTTTAAACTGAAAGGTCTATTATTACCACTCATATTCTTTCTATTTGATATATTTTTAGCCATTTTTTGCCTCCTTAAACTCTCTTAATAATTTATCATAAAATACTAGTTTAGTCAATGTAAATTTGTTATAATTTAACTATTGGAGGTAAAAATGTTATATATAGGAAGTCATACAAGTTTTTTAAAAGATAAAGGTTTGTTGGGAGTAGTAGAAGAAAGTTTAAGTTATAATTCAAATATATTTATGTTTTATACTGGAAGTAATCAAAGTACATTAAGATTTCCAATAGATAAAGAATTAACAGCAAAAGCACACGCTTTAATGATAGAAAATAACATAGATAAAACTAAATGTATTATTCATGCACCATTTATTATAAATCTTGCTAATAATAGTAGTGAAGAAAAATATAATTTTTATATAGACTTTTTAAGAAAAGAACTAAATAGATGTATAGAATTAGATATAAGAAATCTAGTATTACATCCAGGGAGTTTCACTACTCTTAATAGAGAAATTGGAATAAAAAATATTGCAAATGGATTAAACATTGCATTAAAAGATATAGATGGAGTTAATCTATTACTTGAATATATGAGTGGTAAAGGAACTGAAGTAGGTACAAGTATAGATGATCTAAAAGGAATAATTGATTTATTAGATAAAGATATTTATGAGAAAGTATTTGTATGTTTAGATACTTGTCATATAAATGATTCAGGTATTGATATAGGTGATTTTGATAAATTTCTAGATGAATTTGATTCTAAAATAGGTTTAAATAAAGTTAAATGTATACATATAAATGATTCATATAATCAAGTAGGAAGCCATAAAGATAGACATGCAAATCTAGGATATGGCACTATTGGATTTGATAAACTAATAAATGTAATTTATAATAAAAGATTAGATAATATACCTAAAATATTAGAAACACCTTGGATAAATAGAAATGAAAAAAATACTTATGCTCCATATAAAATAGAAATAGAGATGATAAGAAACAAAAAGTTTATTGACTATATTAATCAATAAACTTTTTATATTCATTAAATAATTCTAGTAATTTATCATATGTTCTTTCACTTAATTTATTTCTTTTTGATTCTATTACTTCTAAACCATGTCCATCTAAAATATAATCAATATTTTCCTTTACAGTTTCAATAAATAAATTAGCTTCTTCATCAGTAATTTCTAGTCCTTCATTTCTAGCAAAATTTTTAACTTTTTCTAAATCCAATTTCATCGCGTATGCTTTAATTAAACTTTTATTCATAACACCCTCCAATAAATAATATGTAAAAAAGAAAAATATGAGAACAAAATAATTGACACTAACATTTCAAAATAGTAAAATAATAAATATAAAAGATAAGGAGATATGAAACTATGAAAGAGTTAACTTCATTTGGACTAAATACTAAATTTGGTACGAACTTTGAGGAGGGATTATTAAACTGCAATAACTCTCATAGTTTTTTTCATACATTAACATATAGGCACTAGTCTATGTGTTTTTTCGTGTA
>CAMENK010000061.1 GCA_945928335.1 uncultured Bacillota bacterium | reverse complement strand
CAAGTTTTGTACTTCTTTCGAAGAAGATTAGTTCTTTCATAGTTTCGTATCTCCTATCTTTTACTGTGTTAATTTTATCACAATTTTTGATTTCATACAAGTGATTTGGAATTATATTATATTAAAAATATGTATAAATAATAAATTAGAAACAAAGAAACCATAAGTATTCCTTCTCTTCTGGATAATTCTTTTTCACTTTTTCCACAGATATAAAACATTATAGCTGATAGTAATACTATACAAGAATCCACCAAGTTAAAAGCAGTTGAAGATACTGATCCATAAATAGCTATTGGTAAACCTAATACTATACAAATGTTAAATATATTTGTTCCAATTATATTTCCTACTGCCATGTCGAATTCATTTCTTCTTGCTGCGTTTACTGTCATGGTTAATTCAGGTAAACTTGTTCCTATTACTATTATTGTCATTGCTATTATTTTTTGACTTATTCCTATTCTTTCAGCTAATATTACAGCATTATCTACTACTAAGTCAGATGATATAATAATTATTATTAAAGATAGTATTATTAAAAATATAGATTTTTTTAAAGTAAATTTAGGAACTTCTTCTTCGTCTTTTTTGTTTTTTCGTATTATTCCAATTATATAAAACATAAATAATATGAACCAACATAAAAGCATTATAGCATCTGCTCTTGTTAGGGTATTTACACCACCTTTTTTAAATAGCATATCGCTTAGTAATACAAAGAATGCTCCTGTAATTATAACTAGTATTGGTAGTTCTCTTTTTATTGTTCTTTCTTTTACTTTTATTGGTCTTACTATTGCTGCTATTCCAACTATTAAAAGTATATTTACTATTGAAGATCCTATAACATTAGCAAGTGTCATATCGGGATTTCCTGAACTTATACTATTAAATGATATTGCTAATTCAGGAGCGCATGTTCCAAAGGATGCGACTGTAAGTGCAATTAACATTTTAGGTACTTTTAAACTTGTTGATAAACTACTTGCTGCCTCAACAAATATATCTGAAAATTTTATTAGTAATATTAATCCAATTATTAGTAAAATTATTGGTTTTAATAACTCTAGTATCATGATTTACCTCTCTTAAGTTTTTTTCTTTCAATATATTTTAATATTTCTGAAAAAATTATTATTGGAGTTGATATTAAGAATAAATATAATACATGTAGTAATGGTATAGACTCCGAATCTAATATATGTGATAAGAAACTATTTTCTACTATTATGAATTGTATAAATAATACTATTATTATTCCTAATAATAATTTTTTATTTTCTTTTATAGGTTTCTTAAATATACTAGTTATTTCACTTCTACAATTAAAGCAATGTATATTTTGCATGAATACCATAAGTAATAGTATATAACCTCTTGCAGTAGTTATATCATATTTTAACACATCTAATAAATATATCCATACTCCAAATACTATTATACCCATTATTGTACCAATTAGAAATATTTCATTTCTTAAAAGTCTATCAAATAAACTTTCATCTGGCTTTCTAGGTTTCTTTTTTAAAGTGTCTTTTTCTGTTTCTTCAAAGGCTAAAGCTACATCTTGTATTCCATCAGTTACTAAGTTTAACCATAGTAATTGTACAGCTGTAAGTGGAATTGGATAATTTGAAAGTATAGATAATATATAGAAGAATACTTCTGATACTCCACAGGATAAAAGCATATAAGTAACTTTTCTTACATTATCATAAGCTGTTCTACCTTCTTCAACACCATTTAGTATTGATGAAAATTTATCATCAGTTATTATTAAAGCTCCTGTTTCTTTTGCTACATCTGTTCCACTTCCCATTGCTATTCCAACATTTGCAGCTTTTAATGCTGGCGAGTCATTTACACCATCACCTGTTACAGCAATGAATTCACCTTGTCTTTTATATGATTCTACTATTTCTAATTTTTGCATAGGTGTTACTCGACTAAATACTGTTTTGGTCTTTATGTATTCATCAAATGTTGAATTTCCCTTAAGTAAGTATTCATCTATTTCCTTTCCAGTAGAAACTTCTGTTTCATTTGAACAAATACCTAATTCTTTTGCTACACTAAAGGCTGTTAAAGGATGATCTCCAGTAATCATCACAGTTTTTATTCCTGCTACCAAACAACTTTTAACTGCATCTTTAGCATCAGGTCTTATAGGATCTATAAAAGCAACCAATCCAAGGAAATTTAATTTAGGTATATCTTTTTCATCATAGTTTTCCTTTTCTTTAAAGTTTTTTACTATGCCCGTTGCAAATGCTAATACTCTGTATCCTTGTCTTGCTAATTCTTCATTTTGTTTTCTTATATTATCTTTATCTACTTCAGAATTTGAAAATTTTAATATTTTTTCTAATGTTCCTTTAACTCCAATGTGTACTTCTTTATTTTCTTTGTAAAATACTGCTGAGTAAGCTGCTTCTGATTCATATGGTATTCTACCTACAATATCTGCTTTATAATACTTTTCCTCTAAATTATACTTGTGTCCTAATGCTAATAATGCAATATCCATTGAGTCTCCAAAACTAACCCATTCATTTTTAATAAGTGATAGACTTGCTTCGTTATTATATACTCCTTCTTTTATTATAGTGTCTATATTTTCTATTTTACTTTCTTTAATTGGTATTATTTTTCCATTATCATTATATCCACTTCCAGTTATATCAAATTCTTCATTATTAGGTAAGATTATTTTTTTTACTGTTTGTTCATTTAAAGTTAAAGTTCCTGTTTTGTCACTTGCAATTATTGTTGCACTACCTAGGGCTTCTACTGCATTTAGTTTCTTTACTAGTACATTTCTTTTTGCCATTTTATTTGAACTAATAGATAAACTTAAGGTTATTACTACTGGTAGTCCTTCTGGAATAGCAGATACTGATAATGCCACTACTAAGAAAAATATTTCTTTTGATGTGTATCCTTTAAAATATAATACTATTGTTATTATTAAAGCTAAAATTGCTGTTAATATTCCTAGTTGTTTGGTAAATTTTGACATTCTTATTTGTATTGGAGTTTCTGTTTCATCAGCATCTAATACTTCTTTTGCTATTTTTCCTATTTCAGTATTAGAACCTATTTCTACAACTATTCCTTTACCTCTACCCCTCATTACTGATGTTCCTAAATATGCCATGTTGGAGCGATCATTGAGTATTATTTCTTCTTTTATAATATTAGAACTTTTTTCTCTAGGCAAAGATTCACCTGTTAATAACGATTCGTCAATACTAAGGTTTTGTGCTTCAATAAGTCTTAAGTCTGCCGGTACTTTTGTTCCTGATTCAAGTAATACAATATCTCCAACAACTAGGTTTTCACTAGGTATTTGAAGTTCTTCTCCGTTTCTTATAACTAATGCTTCTATTTTTATTAGACTTGCTAATGCTTCAGCATTTTTATTACTTTTATATTCTTGAACTGATCCTAAAACTGCATCTATTAAAATAACAAATAATATAAACAATCCATCTATATATTCACCAACTATAAACGATAAAATCATTGTAATTAGTAATATATATACTATAGGATTTTTAAATTGACTTATAAATACATCTAAGAAAGTTTTTTGTTTTGACTTTGGTAATTCATTCTTACCATTTTTATTTAATCTATAGTTTGCTTCTTTTTTTGTTAATCCTTCTATATTACTATTTGTTTTTTCTATTGTTTCTTCTTTTGATAATAAATACCAATTTTCCTTCATATATCCTCCTTATTTATTTGTGTTATTATAATAATTTTGTTCACTTAATTCTTCACTTAAAGTTTCTAAATCTTCTAAATCTGTTTCATATGTTAATATTTCTTCAATTTCATAAATTAAATTTGATAAGGAAGAACATTTTTCATAATCTATGTTATATTTTTTTAATATTTCTATTTGACTATCTCTTAATATAAGTCCATTTTTTCTTTTTAATGGAATATTTTTGTTTATATCTATGTCTTCAACTATATCTTCTATATTAATTTCTTTTCCATTTACTATCATATTAGCACCTTTTACCTTTATAATTATTTTATCATGTATACTTTAAGATGTAAATTAATGAGAGAAAAAACTTATTAGTTTATGATAGAATATTTTTTATTCTTTCTTATAAGAAAGAATAAAAAATCGCGTTTGAGTTTGGGCAGATTTTACCAGGGGTCTTTGAATCCATTTTTATGACTGCTCGTCTCTTATCTTATTATTAATCTAGTCTTAGAAAGTGGGGTCTTGAATCCATATAACAAGCATGATGAGATAATTGTAAGTACTAAGAGTCAAACTAGGAAAGGAAGTATTATATGAAGTATGTTTTAGTACTAGATGTTGCTAAAAGTAAAAG
>CAMENK010000060.1 GCA_945928335.1 uncultured Bacillota bacterium | reverse complement strand
AAGGAAGTGCAGTAAGTCTTCCACTTAGAAGAGAAGGTTATGGTTTAGGAAAAAGCTTTTTCTATGGACAACTAAGTGGATTTGTAGAACCAATAAGCGGAGTAATAGGTGCTTTATTAGTATCTAAAATTAAAAATATTCTTCCTTTCTTTTTATGCTTTGCAGCAGGCGCTATGATTTATGTAGTAGTTGAAGAACTAATCCCAGAAAGTCAAAATAATAAATCAAAAAAACTAATGGCATTATTCATTCTTGTCGGTTTCAGTGTAATGATGGCTTTAGATGTAGCGCTTGGTTAAGTGGGTTACCCACTTTTTTTTCTATCATAAAAATGATATGATATAGTTGGTGATAATAAATGAAAATCTTAATAACTGGAGCTTCTTCTGGAATAGGAAGAGACATGGCAAAATATTTAAGTGATGGCAAAAATGAAATAATATTAGTAAGTAGTAATAAAGAAAAATTAGAAAAAGTTAATAAACAAGTAGAAAATTCTAAAATTTATGTATGTGATTTAAATAATACCGATGAAGTAGACAAATTATGTGAATATATGTTAAAAGAAAAACCTGAGTTCGTTATAAATAATGCGGGATTTGGTGCATTTGGATTTTATGATGAAATAAGTTTAGAAAGAGAAATTGAAATGATAAATGTTAATGTAATTTCTCTTCATAAAATCACTAAAACTTGCTTAAAATATATGGAGGAGGGTTATATATTAAATGTGTCATCTTCAGCAGGATTAATGCCAGGAGGCCCAATGCTAAACACATACTATGCTACAAAAAATTATGTAAGAAGTTATTCCCTAGGATTATATAAAGAACTAAAAAAGAAACACAAGAATATACATATTAGTGTATTGTGTCCTGGTCCAGTAAATACTAATTTTAACAAAGTAGCTATAGGTACATTTAGTATAAAAGGACTTAGTAGTGAATATGTAGCCAAATATGCAATAGATAAAACTTTAAAGAATAAACTTATAATTGTACCGGGATTAAAAGTAAAAATGGGAATATTTTTTAGCAGATTCTTGCCAACTAAATTAGTGCTATCTATATTATTTAAAATACAGCATAGAAAAAGAGTATAATATTTTGTATAATATATTTGGAGGATAAAAATGAAAGATAGAAGAGATGCTAAAAAAGTAAGAAATGTTGACCCTATGCATAAAATATTAGTACACCTTAAACCTAATAGATGTGATAGTGATGTATATATAAATAAAAAAATGGATGTTACTAAATTAGTTGAATATATAGAGGAAAAGAAAAAAGATGATAACACATTAACATATTTTCATGCATTTGTAACCTTAATAGGAAAAACTATATTTAATAGACCTTTATTAAATAGATTTATTATAAATAAAACTTTATATGATAGAAATCATGTATCAATTGGATTTGTAGCAAAAGTTAATTATGATGATGAATCAAAAGAAATGATGAGTCTTATTGAAATAGAAGAAAATGATAATATAATGACATTACAAAAAAAATTAACAGAATCTGTTACCAAAATTAGAAAAAACAAAGAAGAAGGAACAAATAATTTAGTATCCATAATAGGAAAATTGCCAAAATTTTTATTAAGTATAGTAGTAAGTATAGTAAAATTTATGGATAGACACGATTTATTACCAAAAAGTTTAATAAATGAAAATATATATTTTAGTTCAGTTATTGTATCTAACTTGGGAAGTATAAAAAGTGGTGCTATATATCATAATCTTACAGATTTTGGAACTAGTTCAATATTATGTACAATAGGTGAAATAAAAGAAGAAAAAGTTTTAATAGATGGTAAAGAAGAAATAAGAAAAATTTGTGAATTTGGAATAAATATAGATGAAAGAATTGCGGATGGTGTATATTTTGTAAAATCAATAGCGCTAATGCAAGATATATTAAATAATCCAGAATTACTTGAAAAGAAAGTGAGTGAAAAAGTGAGTGAAACAACCAAATATAAATACTAGACCATGGATTGATTTTTATGATAAAGGAATACCTAAAGCATTTAATTATCCAAATAAAATGTTATGGGAATTTATGCTAGAAGGAATAGATAATTATCCTAATAGTCCTGCTTATGAATATTATGGAACTAAAGTATCATTTAAAAAATTTAAATTAGAAATAGAAGAAGCTGCTAGGGCTTTAAAAGAATTGGGTGTAGAAAAAGATGATATAGTTACAGTAATAGCACCAAATATGCCAGAAGCTATAATAATATTTTACGCAATAAACATGGTCGGCGCTATATCAAATATGATTCATCCTTTAAGTGCAGTTAAAGAAATAGAAAATTATCTACAAATGACTAAAAGTAAATATGTATTCACAGTTGATATTTGTTTAGAAAAAGTTCTAAGTATTATAGAAAAAACACTTGTATCATCAGTTGTAGTAATGGATCCAAGTAATAAAATGAATAAAATAGTGAAAATAGCTTACAATTTAACACAAAAGAAAGTAAAAATTCCTTATGAAAAAGACTATTTAATATCATGGAATGACTTTATAGACTTTGGTTACTTATATGATGGAAAATATATAGTAAAAAGAGATACAGATGATCCAGCAGTAATATTATTTAGTGGAGGAACAACAGGAAAACCAAAAGGAATACTACTATCAAATAAAAACTTTAATGCACCTACGATGCAAACTGGAAGCATGATTAATCCTGCTGGTCCAGGAGATTCAATCTTGACAATCATGCCTATATTTCATGCTTTTGGTTTAGATGTATGTATTCATACACCTTTAAGTAAAGGTGTAAAGTGTACTTTAATACCTGTATTTAACTATAAAAAATTTGCTAGATTAATAAAACAATATAAGCCAAATTTTATAGTAGGAGTACCAACTTTACTTGAAACAATGATAACAGATGAAATTATAAGTGATATGGATTTATCATTTGTAAAAGAAATAATAGTAGGTGGAGATGTTCTAACAGATTCGTTAAAAAAGAAAATAGATAAATTTATGGCAACTCATGGAAGCAGTGCTACTGCTAGAGTGGGTTATGGATTAACTGAAGGAAGTGGACCAAGTACTCTAATGCCTAGAAAAATACAACCAAAAGAAAGCATTGGTGTACCTTGTCAAGATATGGATTACAAAATTATAGATCCAAAAACTTTAGAGACTAAAAATATAAATGAAGAAGGAGAAATAATAATAAGTGGTCCAAATGTAATGATAGGGTATTTAAATGACAAAGAAGAAAATGAAAAAGTATTTTTAAAAGAAAAAAATAAAATTTGGTTAAGAACAGGCGATATGGGCAGAATGGATGAAAATGGGTTTGTATATTTTAGCCAAAGACTAAAAAGAATTATTGTATCTTCTGGCTATAATGTGTATCCATCACAAATAGAATCAATTATAAGTAAGCACCAACAAGTAGAAGAGTGCTGCGTTGTTTCAAAACCACATCCATATAAAGTAAATGTTGCAAAAGCATTTATAGTATTAAATAATGAAAATGTAAATAAAGATAAAATAAAAAAAGAAATTAAAAAATTATGTGAAGAATATTTACCTAAATATAGCATTCCTTACGAATATGAATTTAGAGATTCTTTACCAAGAACTAACATAGGAAAAATTGCATATAAAGATTTAGAAGAAGAAGAAAAACATAAAGAACTAAAAAAAGATATATAAAAAAGTCCTTTTCAACAAAGGACTTTTTATTAATTAATATCAATATATTTTTTACCATCATCGGCTTTTTCTTTAGGAACTTCAATTTTTAAAATTCCATCTTTGAATTCAGCTTTGATTTGATCATAATCTACATCTCCAATGTAGAAACTTCTTTTATATGAACCGTAAAATCTTTCTTTTTTAATATAATGTTTATCTTTTTCATCGTTGTTTTCTCTTCTAGTAGCTTCTACTGTAAGGTATCCATTATTAACAGACATTTTAATATCTTTTTTGTTAAATCCTGGAATATCTATTTCAATATTACATTTACCTTCTTTCTCATAAATATCACAGTTCATATTCATAATCTTTTTATCAGAGTCGAAATCATCAAAGAAATCATCTAAATAAAATCTTCCTGGTAATAAACTCATAATATCATCTCCTTACATTTTTAATATTACCACTATTATTAGCACTTGTCAACATCAAGTGCTAACTTTTTTTAAATTTTTTTGTTTCTAAATATATTTTATGTAAATATAATAAAATTATTCAAATTTAAATTTCCAAATATTTACAAAATAAAAACAATAGATATGTTAAATAATAAAAACGAGGTGATTAAATTGAAAGAAGTACCAAATATTATATCTACAAAAGATTTATCTTATATAAAAGATAT
>CAMENK010000059.1 GCA_945928335.1 uncultured Bacillota bacterium | reverse complement strand
TGTACTTCACTAATATTTTTAACTACTGTTGGGGTTTTAGGTGTTAATATAGCTAATCTTTATATTTATCCATCATATTCAGTTTTAAAAACTATAGATGTTCTTAGTTTTCTTGATAATTTAGAAAACTTAAATATACTAATTTTAGTTTTATTTATGTCTTATACTTGTTCTTTTTGTTTTATATTTATTAGAGGTTTTATAGATAATATATTTAAATTTAAAAATAAAAAAATCAACTATTTTATATATGGTTTTATAATTATTGCTTTTATTGCTATGATTATATATGCTTTACCTTATGAAACTTTATTAGTTAAGATTAAATTTCAATTTTCTTATTTATTACTTATTGTAAGTATTGCTTTTATATTTTTAGTTTTACTAACATTAGTTATAGGAAAAATTAAGAAAAAAATAAAAGGTCAATAGTCAACCTTTATAATCATGGTTACCCTGATAGGATTCGAACCTATGGTGGTGGAGTCAGAATCCACTGCCTTACCACTTGGCTACAGGGTAATTTTTAATACATAAATATTCTATCACAAATCTTTTTAGAAAAAAAGTAACATTTTTGAATAATACTATAGTTAATGCTAACTATAGTATTAATTTTCCTAATGTTTTTTTATGACTTTTATTTTTTGTTTTTTTAAAACTAAAATAGTATTTCTTTTTTTACATTCAGGACATATAACATGTTTTATTCCTCTTTTATTTGGTAATGGTAGTTTAAGGGTTGTTTTACAATGATGACATTTTTTATAAATATGATTTTTATCTTTATAGTTTCTTTTAACATTAAAAAAAGGTTTAGTAATTTTATTTTTAATTCTTAAATATTTTTGGTTTTCTTTAGATCTTTTATATATGTTTTTAGAAAAAAATCTATAGAATGTTATAAATACTATAATTATTTCTATAATTGAAATTATATATGAATTAATAAATAAATTTATAAAAAATAATATAAAATATAATATAATTAAAAGTATATATAATTGATCTGGACCATATTTTCCATTCATAAATTTTTGTATTTTTGCATTAATTTTCATATTCTTCTCCAAAACTATTATACTCGATTCTTTTTCTTTTTGCTATTTCACTGATTATATTTATTTGTTTAATTACATTTATATGATCTTCTTTAGTTTTATTTTCTTTATAAATATCATTCATTGTAACATCCATATCCCATAGAGATTCAGCAGTTGTTAGTAATTGCTTTTTAGCCTTTTCACTACTTTTATCTGATTTATAATTAAGTTTATGTTCATTAGAAGCCCAAAAGTCCATTGCTGTAGTTCTTATTTGTATTTCTGCATTTACATTTTTTGTTAGTCCATATATAGTGATAGGAATTGAAACTATTATATGATATCCACGGTAACCACTAGGCTTAGGATTTTCTATAAAGTCTTTTTCATTTATTATTTTTAAATTATTATCTTTTTTTATTGTATTAACAACATTAAATACATCATCCAAAAAATTACATACTATTCTTGCTCCAACTATGTCATTTAGTTTTTCCATATTTTTAACACTAAAGTCTATGTTTTTTCTATGCATTTTTTCTAGTATACTACTTGGACTTTTTATTCTTGTTTTTGTGTAGTTAATTGGACTTTCTTTACCTATTATTGATAATTCATTTTTTATAATTTCTAGTTGTGCTTCTAATACTTTTAAAGCTGATTCATAATATAATTTCATTTTACAATATTCTTCTAGTTCATGCATTTAATCTTCCCTTCTTCCAAACATTAAAACTAATCTAAGTATTTCAATAAGTGTACTTGCTACACTTGCTACATATGTTAATGCCGCTGCTGTTAACATTGTTTTTCCTTGCTTTAGTTCATTACTATTTAAAAAATGTGAATAATCAAGTTCTTTTAAAGCTCGTTTTGATGCATTTATTTCTACAGGTAAAGTTATTAGTTGGAATAGTAATATTACTACTTCTGCTAAAATTCCAATCCATATTAAGTTAAGTGAGCCAAATAAACAACCTAGTACAATAGCAAAATATCCTGCATAAGATGAAAAGTTTACAAATGGTACTAACGATGATCTTATTCTTAAAAAAGTATAATTTTCTTTGTCTTGTATTGCATGTCCACATTCGTGACAAGCGACGGCTATACTAGCTACCGAATTACCTTTATAAACATTACTTGATAGTCTTATGACTTTATTTTTAGGATCATAATGGTCTGTTAAAACACCCTTTGTCTCAATAATATCAATGTCATTAAGTCCATTTTTATCAAGTAAATATCTTGCAGCATCTTTACCACTCATTCCTCTTTCATTTCTTACTTTTGAATATTTATTGTAAGAACTTGATACAAATATCTGTGCGATTAAAGTTATAAATATAGCTATGTAAGTTAATCCATATACTATAAAATAATAATTCATAATTTTTCCTCCTATAAAAAATTCTATAAAAAAAGTATTATTATTTTTTTGTTAATTTATTAAAAATTATTAAGAAAAAAATAATAAGAATTATTTCTTATCATTTTCTTTTATATATTCAGGTATAGTAAATTCTATTGTTAATCCATTATTATTATAAGCTTTTATTTTACCATTGTGTAGTTCAATAAATTCTTTGCAAATTGATAGTCCTAAACCTGATATTTTTCTTGAAGTATCAGTTGTAAATAAAGGTTCAAATATTCTATTTATGATTTTTTCATCTACCCCTGGACCATTATCAGAGATTAGAAATTTTATATTATTATTGTCTTCTATTATTCTTATATTTATTTTACCATTCTCGTCTAAAAATCTCACACTATTAGAAATAATATTTGAAAATACCCTTTTTATTTTTAATACATCAATTTTAATATATTTATTTTCTATGTTAGTTTCAATGTTAAAGTCAATATTTTTATTCATTAGTTCTATTTTATAATCATTATTTAAATCTCTTATTAAATCTTCTATTGTAATTATATCCATTTTTAAAGTAATATTATCTTGATTAACTAAATAATCATCAAATGAATTTAATATTTCTTTAATATGTAATGCTTTGCTATTTATTTTCTCATTATACTTTTGTATTTCTTCTTTTGTTAAATTTTCATCTCTAAGTAAATCAGAATACCCTATTATTGATGTTAGGGGTGTTTTTATATCATGTGAAATGCTTGCAATAATTCTAGTTTGTTCTTTCTTTTCATCATCTAATAAATCTGTAAGATTAACAAATTCATTTTGTATTAAATCAAATTCATTGTTTATAGTATTTCTAGTGGGTTTATTGCCAAATTTATAATTTCTAATATCATTTATTATTTTTTCTACTGGTTTAAATATAGTTTGTCTTGTAAATAAATATATTAGTATAAGAATTAAAGTAATTATTATTATTTCAAAAGCTAATAATTCTATAAAAGTTCTTGTTAAACTTACTTTTCCTGTAAAATAAGCGTGTATTAGATATGATTGGTTATTTACTTCTATTATTTCAGATAATATAGTAAATTCTAGTCTTTCTTTTTCTTCTTTTATTATTATTTCTTTTCCTAAATTATCTTCTAATGAAAAAACTATGTTATATTTTTTCTCTATTCTTTTTATATCTGTTTTCAGTTCTTCTATATTTTCATAGTTTCTTTTAATTTCATTTTTAGTTAGTTCTTCTTTGATATTGTTTATTTTAGGCAAAATAGTATTTACTTTTAAATAAGACCACAAAAATATAATTAAAATATTGGCTAAACTAGCTATTAAAATTACTAATGTAAATTTCTTTCTACTCTTTCTATTGATCATCATTTAATTTCCTTACAAACTTATACCCATATCCCCAAATAGTTATAATATATTCATCTTTATCATCTAATTTATCTCTTAAACTTTTTATGTTAACGGCTACAGTTCCTATATCACCATAGTCATATCCCCAGACAGCTTCAAAAATCTGCTCTTTAGATAAAGCTATTCCTGCGTTTTCCATCAGATATCTTAATAATTCAAATTCTCTTGTAGATAGATTTATTTTTTTATCATCTTTAGTTACTTCAAAACTATCTTTATCAAGTATAATATCTCCTATTTTTATTGTATTTCCTTTATTCATATTATTACTTCTTTTATTTAATCTAAGATGTGATTTTACCTTTAATATTAATTCTGTATTATCAAATGGTTTAGTAATATAATCATCTCCACCCACTTCATAACCTAACATTTTATCTAATAATTCACTTTTTGCTGATAGAAAAACTACAGGGCACGATACTTCATCTCTTATTTTTGTACATAATTCAGTTCCACTTATGTTAGGCATCATTATATCTAATAATATTAAATCAAAATTATTCTCTTTTAATATATCAAATGTTTTTAAAGGATCATT
>CAMENK010000058.1 GCA_945928335.1 uncultured Bacillota bacterium | reverse complement strand
ATAATCCATTCATCTCTACTAGGCATCTCCAAAATAGATAACATTTCAGCAAAATAGTACTCAACACGCGCAATATTCATTTCATCAAGTACTGTAATATATACCCTATCATCGTAGCCAGCTTGATACATTTTTTTCAAAACATCTGTCTCATTAAATTTTTTAGTAAACTCATTAAAATATCCAAATAATTCAGTTCTATCTCTCCAAGAAGGTTGAACTGAAGCAATAGTTGAATCATTCTTTAAAAATTTTCCCCACGCATAGGCAAGTGAAGTTTTACCAGTACCAGATATACCTTGCAAAATGACTAACCTAGTAGATGCTATTGCAGATACAAAAAGTCTAACCATATCAATTTTATAATACAATCCTAATTTAGAAGCAGCAAAATTTCTAAATGTTTCACAAAGTTCGGGCAAAGTAAATGTATTATGATAATCCTCTACTACATAGTCCTTATATTCTTCATCAATTAAAGCTAATTTAGAAAATCTACTTTCTCCAGGTTTAAGAACTTCATTGTTATCTTCATTATTATCTTCACTAGTTGCTGCTTCATCAAATTGATCTGGCTTTAACCCTAATTGACTTACCTTCATAGCTAAAATTTTGTCTTTTTCTTTAGTTAATTTTAAAACTTCTTTATTTAAATCAGCAACTTCTTCCAATAAAGTTTCTTGCTCTACTAAACTTTTTCTAAGCCTTATATATTTTCTTATTAATAAATAAACCAAAAATACGATTGTACCTAAAATTACTAATACACATAAAGAAGCTAAAATTACTAAAAACCAACTTCCAGCAGTTAAATCATCAGAATAACTCTTAATAACATGATAATATTCTGGTAAATTAAATATGTCCTTAATTCCATCAATTATTCCAAATATTATTTTTTTTAAACCTTTAAAAAATAAAGATAAAAAATCATATAAAAATCTTACAAACAAATCCATTTAAATCAACCTCATTACTATATATTGTCATATATAATTATAGCAAACAAAAGAAGATAAAGAAAGAAATTTATCTAATTTTGTCAAATAATAAAATTCTTACCAAGTCTGGTAAGAATTTGTTTTAATTAATATTTTTATTATTTCCACTTTTTTTTCCAAAAGCAGCATTTTTTTCCTCTATAATAACCACTATAAATTTAAATATTTGATATACAAATAATATTAACAATGGAAGTACTATACAAAATAAGAAACCATACTTTGAACTAATAAAATCTAAAATTGTTCCTACTTTTGCAAATCTAACATTACCCCAAATACCAATAACATCACTAGGAAATACTGGTACACTATCGTTTATATCATTATTATCTCCTCGAGTAATAAATGATCTACCAGAAGGCGAATCATCAATATTTACTATCCTGTGGGTTTTGACAATAACTTGATTTTCTTCAGTTGCAAAGAAAGCAATTACATCTCCGATTTCAAGATTAGAAGGTTCACACTCTTCCATTATAATGAAATCTCCCTTTTTAATAGTAGGTTCCATAGAGTTAGTTTTTACATTTAAAGGAATATATTTTCCTATCTTAGAAACATTATTTTCATTAGAAGTTAGAGAAATCAATGTAACTCCAATAGCAATAATAATGATTACTAACATTAGAAAATTTACTATCCAGTTAAAAATCTTTTTTAATACTTTCACAAACACACCCCACTAATTTATTGCAGCAAAGCCTTCACATTAAGCTCCATCTGCTATTTTAAAGTTTAATTTAACTCCAACTCCAGTTCCAAGAGAAGCAGTATCTTCATTATCTATATCTTGTCCCTCTAACCAAATATAAACTCTTACTTTAGTTATACCAGCTTGGAATTGGAATAAAGTTCCACTAGGATAAGCTTCAGCTAAAGTAGAAGTTTTCAATCCTTTAGAAGCATCAATATTTTCAAAATAAGTATTACTATTTGTTACAACCTCTAAATCATTTGTAGGAGCTTTACCACCCATTGTAGTCATAACTCCACTAGCGCCTAACATATTCTCAGCATATTCTGTGTGAATATCTGCATTTGGTTCCCAAATAGTTTGAGTACTAACAGTACCACCATTTAAACCAATTGCAGTTGCTGGAGTAGAAGTAGGATCATTTCCTTGTATTAAGAATCCAACACGTACAGAAGATTTTAATCCTGTATCAGTAGCAGCAGATGCTGGTGTATCAACGTTTTTAGCAACTACTTGTGTACCACTATTAAACTCAATAGTTTGAGGTGTTGCGCTATAAAAATATAAATCAAATGCAACATAATTACCACTATTATCGTCTATAGAAGTTAATTTAACTTTATCACCTGAATCATTTAATTCTCCTAAAAAGAAATCAAATGCACCATTACCTTTTCTTTCAGCATTAGTATTAACACCGATAGTAGTAACTGGTTTTAATGCCGTAGTAGGTATATAGTTATTTGTAAGTGTTTCTGCTCTTAAATCATCTAAAGTGACTTGATTGCTCCAATTAGTTGCATCAGCAGAAATTTGAATACCTCCACTAGCTTGAGCTTTAACATCTATTTCATCAACTGTTACTTGTCTATTTGCAGTAAACCATGCATATGTTGCAGTAGTTAATGAAATACCTGAAATAATAAGCATTATCAATGCTAACAAAATTCTTCTTTTTTTCATTTTTTTCTCCTTCTTTATACTATATCTTAGTCAACTTGGTCTTCGCCAATTTTCATAATCATTTTCATTTCTCCACCAAGTATACTATCAATACACTCTATATCTTCACCTTCCAACCAAACCACCACAGTATATTTATCCACATCTCCAGGTTTAAATTCTTCATGTAGTTCATTCATAACCTGGTCGACTTTATAAAATGGCACAGTGCCAACTTCCGGTTCAAATGTATCTGGCCTACGTTTAGCATAAACTGTTTTATTCACATTTTTTATAACAGATAAGATATCAATAGTTGTTCTATATTCAGTTGTCTCACTTCCTACATTCTTTACAAAAAATGTGTATGCCATATAATTATTGCCATTATGTGGTCCCTCTATATCATCAATATCATTAGGTAACCAACTTTCAGTAATGTTATCCATGTATTCCAATGAATCAACAACCATTTTAGTCGGTGTAACAGCAAAATCGCTTCTTGGGGACACAATAATTGTTTTCTTTTCTTGCAAATTTTTATCTAACATTATAGTAAAATTTCCACTTTGATTAACAACATAAACTATAAAATATGTTATTGATAAAAGTATTAGCAATCCTAAAAAAACAATGAACAAAAATTTAGTTAATATCCTTCTTTTATTTATTTTCTTAGAATCAATATTAATAGTAAGATTTTTCATACACTAATAAATTTAACATCTTTTAAATTTTCAATATATTTCTTATCAACTTTATTAGCTATAATTTCTAAATTTGAATTCTCAATAAAATCTTTAGAATCATTAAGTTCATCATAATTAATTAAAATATAGCCACCATCTTTAAATACATCATATGAAGTGAGTTTAGAATTTTTAATATAAGAAATATTAAAATTATTTGATATTAAATATTTAATCCTTTCTTCATATTTATCTAAAAGACTTGTATTAACTAAAAAAATAATTCTTTCCTTTAAAAATCTTAACCTAAACATATTAAATAAGCTATCCAAATTGCTTTTTTTACCCACAATTTCATCATTAAGCTTAACAAATATTGTTCTTCTAGTTCCAGACAATAATTCCTTTAATATTCTCATTGAAATCATTTCTAAATTTACAAAATCTAATTTAGTAACAAACTCATTTTTAACTAAGTCAATATCTTTTTTTGATTCATTTGAAAATTTACTATTCTTATATTTAAATGTTTCTATATAATATTCATTACTATTTATAATCTTAGTGTAATTAGTTTTATAAGTATCGCTCTTAAAATTTTCATAAAATTTTATATCCTTTTTTAAGAAAAAACTAAACTTTTTTTCCAAAGACAAATGTAATTTATCTAATAAAAACAAATATTCTTGAGAAATTAAATAATTATATTTTTTTATAGTTCTATTTAAACATTCGTCATAAAAATTATCTTTACTTATGTCTCTAATAAGTTCCAAATTAGAAAAAATTATAATCGAATTGACAAGAAAATCATAAAAACTATAGAGTTCATTATTCATAAATTCTGTTCTACTAGCAAAATCAAATTCCGTTAGTAAATAAAACAAAACCAATCTTTCATTACTTTCTTCTAACCCTGTTTTAGATTTCAATAAATCATAATTTATCTTTTTATCAGAAAGAACAAACAAATCATAATATTTATAGATTAACTTATTTAATTGTTTAGGTACCTTAGAAACTTTCCTTATATCTAGAGCCAAAGTGTTTATATATTCACAAACATTATTAGCCTTAAACATCAAATAAGTTTCTACAATATTATTCATTCCTCACCTCCTATGATATTGTCAAA